>JBCCNG010000498.1:0-3853 GCA_039025955.1 Cyanobacteria bacterium P01_C01_bin.72
AAGTTCTGATACTATTATCAATCTTTGATGCTTTTTGAAACAAAATTAAATAACTTACTAATAGTATCAGAACTTAGTATCTAAAAATTGAATCTGACAAGTCAAACATGGAAAAAAATATTCTACTCTTAATCTTAATATGCCATATTCTGTGTAATTAATCTAAGTACAGAACAAAAATTGCAGTGAGTTGATAAATCCAGCATGTTTGAGGTCTAAGTCGGTAACGATGGAACGCAAAAGATCCAAACCATAATGAAAAATACTTTTTGCTTTTCGACCATGTTTTTTAACTTTAATTGGTTGATCTTGGTGCAGCCACTCTCCCGCTCATAATTACCCAACACAAGGCAATTACCCTGGCTCCCTGACACATCTATGTCAATCCTATATTTTTCGTAGAAATTGAATTTTCTCATTGTGCGTGATACGAAGCGATTTGCGAAGCTACATGCGGCACAGCGCGTTAGCGCACATGGGTCGCGGTATCCACGAGAGCGATGCCCTCAAGCGCAGAGCGCGTGATGCGAAGCGAATCCTTTAGGGCTTGCCCGAAGGGCTGTGGAGATCGTCGCAGAGCCGATAGGCTCAGATCGTCGTTAGACGATATCCGAAGGTGTACCATATGCGAAGCGGTATCCTTTAGGACAAGGGTATAACATATCCTTTAGGACTGGCGACTTTTCCAAAGTCGCGCACTGGGACGCATTCGCGTCCGTGCCTTTGTCCTTTAGGAATCCTTTAGGGCTTGTCCGAAGGACTGTGGACTAAGCGCCTTTGTGCCTTCATACAAGTGTTAAATATTCAATGGAAACAGGATTTAGTATTACATCTCTTTTTCGTACCAAAAATATGAAAATAAAAACAATGCCAGACGCGGGACTAAGTTACTGCTTTGATTTTATCCGCTAGCTTGATTGCCAAAGCGATGATAGTTAAAGTTGGATTCGCATATCCTCCTGTGGGAAAAACTGAGCTTCCTGCTATGAAAAGATTATTGACCCCATGAAGACGGCAGTCCGCATCCACTACTCCATGCTTGGGATTTGAATGCATCCGAGTTGTACCCAGATGATGGTATCCCGTTAACTGCTCAAAGTCTAAGTTTAAGGGTTGTGCCGCTGCCTGAAAATAACCTAGTTGAGAATAGTTTAATTCTCGCTCTACTATCGTTGTGATTTTGCTAATCGCCTCAATTTCGCGATCGCTTAATTGCCAGTGTAATTCAATTTTATTTTGACTAAAGTAGTCCTGTTCAGGAGTAAGGGTGAGACGATTACTAGCAATCGGCATTTGCTCTAGTTGGCATGTGAGTCTGAGAGCAGAAAATCTCGTTTTTTCTTGGGGTAAAAAGGACCAGATTCCTAGTTTCTGATTGGATAATAAACGCCAGATTTTCCAATAAATTACATCAGTAACATATTTGTGACCACGGATAATATTATGAATATGATGGGCTGTCTTGTGGGGAATCTTAGCTTGACTGAGATAATTTTTGATAGTTTCCCAAGAGACCTTTGCCTGGGCTAAATGCCCATGATAAGTAGGATAAAAATGTATTCCGTGATTGGGCAGCTTTTCTTTGATTAACAACTCGGTTTTCAAGCCAATTGCCCCGAGAATACATGAGCCATTTACCCTATGGATATCATATAGTTGCGAGCGATTGAAAAACTGACGCGAGAAAGGAATAAATAAACCTAAATTAAAGCGCGGATGATCCATAAAGAAACGTCCGACGAGATCGTGTTGATTGCCTAATCCTGATGGGCTGTGTTCGTTGGATAATAATAATAATCGAGCATTTTCAATTCCTCCTGCCGCTAAGATAAACATTTTGGCAGATATGGCAAATTTACTGCCCTTCGAGCTAGCAACATCTAAATTGGTTACATGACTAGACATGTTGTGAGCCATGGCGCTGGTTTTAACCCTGAGTACAGTAGAGTTAATTAAAATTCTGATGTTGTCTGCCCGCTGAATTTTTTGGGGGTAATAGCTAGTAAAAATAGAGCTGCGAGCAAACTGGCTAACTGTAGTTTCGAGGCACCGACTAGAGGTAAACAGAGGTAAAGAATCAGGCTGCTGCCAATCTTCTACGGCATAGTTAAATTTATTCAAGCCACATATCTGATGTGCTCGTTGATAGTATGGTTCTAAATCTTGACGGTTGAATGGCCAACCGCTGTGAGCAATCCAATCTTTCGACTCAAAATCCCATGATTCCAAAGGCAAACAGCGCCAACCTGGAGTCTTCTGACTAATTGGAGCATTCCAGACATGAGCATTACCCCCCACTTGACGACGACGAGAATTTTTAAGATCCGATTGCTTAATTGAGACAACCTTACCTGCCGACAGAGCTTGAGTTGTTGGCTGAAACTTTAAACCACCACTTTCAACTAGAACAATATCAAACCTGGTATTTATAAATTCGTTAGCGATTGTTATTCCCGCTGGTCCTCCACCAACAATACAAATCTCTGTCTTGAGCTGTTGATGCTCTGATATACTGCGCCCATCAATAATCATTGATCCTGATACTTTCCCAACTGATAAACTCTTTCACTGGTTTAAGGTGATGAAAATGACTTTGCTCCTCCTAAATTACTGATGGAATAGAAGTATACAATACTATTATTTATTTGGATGTTACAAGAGCAACCAGATCAGACTATGGGAAATTTGAGGTTATCAGAATACAAGTAATTTTAGTAAAACAACGCTAAACCGCATCTAGTTTGAGCCTGGGGTACGGCGAAGCAGCCTTCTTTGAAGGCAGATAGTCCTAAAGGATTGTTATGCCCTTGTGTACACTCAATGCGACAAAGGCGCTTAGTCCACAGTCCTTCGGACAAGCCCTAAAGGATTCGCTTCGCATCACGCGCAATGCGCTTGAGGGCAATAGCCCTCGTGGGTACACTCAATGTTACAAAGGCGTAAGTTTGCCGCATGTAGTGCAAGCCGCTTCGCATAAGGGACTGGGGACTAGGGAAGGAGAAAATCATGTTGCTGGTAAGATGAAAACTACTGTTTTCTATGTGGACGAGGTATAACAGCAGAATATGGAGTTCAATGTTCAATGTTCAATGTTCAATGCTCAATGTCCCAACCGGCTTTAGCGACGACGGCGACACCAATCACTTTAACTCCCCGATCTTGCAACACTCTGACTGCTTCTTTCACAGTAGTTCCTGTGGTATGAATATCGTCAATCAACAAAACGGGATGCTGGGGTAACTTATTGTCGATTTTAAATGCACCCTGCAAATTCTTCGCTCTTGCTAAAGTACTTCCTAGGTTAAACATTGCTTCTGTAGCCTTAATCCGCACCAAGGTTCGTGTATTTGAGTAATAACCTGTAACCCGACAAAACTCGTGAGCAATAATTGCCGCCTGATTAAAACCTCGCTCCTGCTGTTTCTGCTGATGCATAGGAATTGGCACTACCGCAACTTTTGGCGATCGCTTGAGCAATCCGCTCGCAATCCAGGCTTTTCCTAATTCCGCTCCCAATAAACTGCCAATCTCGGGCTGATTTTGATACTTCATGCGGGCGATCGCTCTTTTTAACTGCCCGTCGTAGCGCCCCCAGGCATAGATAGATTGAGTTTGATATAGTTTATGGCGATCGCTTGTACTAAGCTGGTGACTAGATAATTTCTGATAGCAGTGCTCGCACAAAGAAATGCCTAAAACATTAGCGTTAGTGCGAGGGCAGAATTGACAACGAGACTCTAAAAAAACCGACAGTAGTTGTTTAAACATACTTTTAGCTTTCCCAGAATCTACTAGCTTTTTGCTTAACTAACCGTTATATTTTATGACCATCTCCAAACGAGATAACGCACTC
>JBCCNG010000499.1:0-3829 GCA_039025955.1 Cyanobacteria bacterium P01_C01_bin.72
CTCCCAAGCCAGAAAGAATTTATATAGTCTCTTAACTAATCAGACCTTCACCGAGCAAATTAGCCAAAAGCTTCAGGAAAAGGAAATTAGATTTACGGAATTATTATTTCAGCCCGTTCCCTACAGTCAGCAAACACCCAAAGGAATGCCTCGGGAATTCGAGCAATATCATAACCACGACGACTACGTGATTATTAACGTTCCGCCCAATTTTATGTTTCAGGCAAAAATCTTTCAACCCAGCCGTTTGTGCGCTATCTACCGTAAGGTAAACTGAGCTGGTTAATTCTATCTAGGCTACAGCAGATGCCGACACTTTAACTCTCTACATTAGGCTGTCGCCTGAGCGCAATTGAAATAAATTATGATGTGCAACTCAATATGTCTACTCAAACTGCAACCCCATCCTTAGCCAGTCTGGAATTTCTACCGTATTTGACTACTGAAGGCTGTATTGACAAAAATATCTCGGGCAAGATCGGCGTTTATGGCATTTTTAATCAAGAGCGATCGCTTTTATATGTGGGCTACTCTCGCGATATTTATTTAAGTTTAAAGCAGCATTTAATTCGACAACCAGAGCATTGTTACTGGCTGAAGCTGCAAACCATAGACCGCCCTAGCCGTAAGATTTTAGCGGAAATAGCTGCCGCCTGGATCGCCGAAAATGGCACAACTCCCCTGGGTAATGCTAGTGAACAGCATCTCTGGACTGATCCAATTGACGCTAATCCAGCTATGACAGAGGAAGAAAAGGCACAGTATCAGCAAAGCGAAGAATTAAAGCAAATTAAAATACGAAAGCAAGTCGCCAGGCGTGTAGAGGCACAGATTCGCTCACGATTAGGCGATCGCGGAGTCACAATGGAGATTAGATTTAATCCTAAATTAAAAGAGAAGGGTTTACTAGATCTAAAATAACCAGGCTTCAAGTTTTCAATTCAGAATCTAATGATTTATGCTCTTGGGTTCGTCGTTCTCCTCTGCCCCCTCTAAAATAAAAATAGCCGAGTTGTTTTGCCCCATAGCCGTTCATCTGACATCAACATGACAGCACTATTAAATAACCGCTATCGCATTATTAAGACTTTAGGTCGGGGGGGCTTTGGTGAAACCTATCTTACGGAAGATAACCATATGCCTTCAGGGCGGAAATGCGTCCTTAAGCAGCTAAAGCCGATTGTCAAGCAGCCGAAAATGCCTCTCTGGATGCAGGAGCGCTTTCAGCGGGAAGCCGCAATCTTAGAAGAGTTGGGAAATGGTAGCAGTCAAATTCCCCAGCTTTATGCTTATTTTTCTGAAGACGACAAATTTTATCTAGTACAGGAATGGATCGAAGGTCTAACCCTCAGCCAGTATTGGGAACAAGAAGGTAATCTGCACCGTGATGAAGTTCGGCAGATTTTAACCCAGCTTTTACCCGTCCTCGACTACGTACACAGTCGGCGCATCATTCATCGTGATATTAAGCCAGAAAATATCATTTTGCGTCGGGGAGATAATTTACCCTTTCTGATCGATTTTGGCGCTGTTAAAGAAGCGATCGCCACGGAGGTTAACAACAATTCTGAAAGTACCTACTCTGCCTCCATCGGTACTCCTGGCTACATGTCATCGGAACAGGCGGCAGGTCGTCCAATTTACTCCAGCGACCTCTACAGTTTGGGCTTGACAGCAATCTTTTTACTGACAGGATTAGCACCCCATGAACTGGAAACTGACCCCCGTAACGGCGAAATAATCTGGCGCGACCAGGTGGTTAATCTTGACTCAGAACTAGCAGAGATTATTGATCGGGCAATTAAGTTTCATCCCCGTGATCGCTTTGCTACGGCACAAGAAATGCTGGATGCTCTCAATAAACAGTTAGTTACTAGTGGCGTGGGCAACTCCACAGGAGTAACTCTCAACCTTGCCCCCAATCATCGCTCGGAAGGGAACAGTTATCGCCGCAATTCTCCCGCTACTTTGGCTTTTGCCCCCAGGGAAAATAAGCCGCGTCGGAGAAGTTGGTTAACCACGGTGGCTTTATTTCTGTTGGTTGCCACTGGGGTGGCTGCGGGAACTTTTGCCGCAGGATTTGCCATTGTCTCTAGTCTCTGGCGCTCAAATGTCCAGCCTCAGCCCCCAGAAGTGGAAATAGCTAAACCGCAGCCTCAATTATTTCCGCTCCCAGAAGAAGTAAAAGAAGTAAAGTCGGAAGCAGAGTTGCAAGCTGAAGCAGAGCAGAGAATTGCTGAAGCCAAAGCCGAAGCAGCACGCCGAGAACAAGAAGCAGCAGCAGAGGCAGCACGACAGGCAGAAATTGCCTTAGCTAAAGAACCGAAACCAAGCTCTAAACCACCCAAAACCATTGCTGACCTTGATTTAGCTACTAATGATAATAATGAGATTGATATTCCCATCTTGACTACGGGGGCTTCCAAAAGCAAGTTGGTCAGTACTTTAGGCGAACCCAATTCCGAACGGGCAGGGTGGCAGCCCAATAGCCGGGTTTTAGTTTACTACAATGTGACCCCAGATCGTGTCAACCTCAACTATCATGCCGATAATAATACAGGCAAGATTAGACAAACAGATGTTATCCTCAATTCTTCAGTCAGTTTGGGGGCAATGCAGCAAACTCTCGCCAGAATGCTGGGGGGCAATGCCCCTGATTATATTAGAGTCAAGTTACGCAGCGTCTATAATCGCGAAGCTAACTTTAGTTTTTTCAAGCTAGATAAGCTAGAAGGGAAAGTACAGCGGGACTCTAGAGATCGGGTGACGATCTCGGTTTGGGAGCGAGGATTTCAGTGAGCGATCGCCGAATAAAATCTTGAATGAGAATAATCGATTGTGAAAATTGGTATTGTTGGCTTGGGTTTGATTGGCGGCTCGCTGGGCTTAGATTGGCGCAGGCAGGGGCATTATGTGATTGGCATCTCCCGCAGCCAGGAGACTGGCAAAATTGCTCTAGAGAGAGGCATTGCTGACCGCGCGGGGATTGACTTTAAGCTGTTGACCGATGCGGAGGTGGTGGTGATCTGTACCCCGATTTATGCGATCGCCACGACGATTAAACAGATTATTCCTCACTTAAATCCAGAGACAATTATTACTGATGTTGGTTCGGTTAAACAACCAGTCGTCGCCGAATGCAACCAGCTATGGGCAAACTTTATTGGGGGACATCCCATGGCAGGAACGGCAGATAGTGGCATTAACGCCGCCTTAAGTAATCTATTTCAGGATGCTGCTTATGTATTTACGCCGACGGCAGAGAGTAATCCTGACTGTGTGGAGAAATTAAAGGCGATCGCTCTTGATCTCGGCGCTGTTCCCTATCTCTGTGATGCCCAAATTCATGATCGGGCAGTAAGCTGGATCTCGCACCTGCCAGTCATGATCAGCGCCAGTTTAATTAAAGCCTGTCTAGAGGAAGAACCCGAAACTTTAGCCTTAGCCCAAATCCTGGCTAGTTCTGGGTTTAAAGATACCAGTCGGGTTGGTGGCGGAAATCCTGAATTAGGGGTAATGATGGCAAAATATAACCGAAAAGAATTATTGCGATCACTCTATAATTATCGAGACAACCTCGAAGAAATTATTAACACCATTGAAGGTGAAAAGTGGCAAGATTTAGCGGCAATCTTAACTAACAGTGGAGAAGCTAGACCAAAGTTTTTAAACTGAAATTACCAAAATCTACGGACGGCATATGAAACATCGGCTTTTAAATTTTTGCAGTTTATCCATAGCGATCGCCCTTTTGAGCATTATGCCCCAATCTATCGCTGCAAGAGAGTGGTCGGAAATTGCTGATCAGGAAGAATTAAAAGTTGCTGTC
>JBCCNG010000500.1:0-3824 GCA_039025955.1 Cyanobacteria bacterium P01_C01_bin.72
CAGGACAACTTTCTGATTGGCTTCGGGGACTGGCTTTTTTCTTGCCATGGCTCTTCTTTGGCTTACCCTTGTTTCTCTTCTCTCAGCCTACTGAAGATTTCGGTTCAACTCCAGTCTATTTTGCCACCTTAGTTTTTTTTACCTTAAATGTCAAAAGTCTACCTTTATAAGCAGTCTCCTCTCCTGCTATTCATCAATTTCCATAATTCTTATGTTAGGATCGTGCGAAATTGAGCGTTTATATCAATGCTGGCTACTTCCAATTCGTCACAGGTAGATCTTGTTACCACTAACAATTTGCTAGTAGTCTTTGCAGAGTTTCTTGATATAGATGTAAGTGCGGGGGATGCATCTGCCGACACCCTCAAAACTTATACCAGGCAGCTATATCAGTTTTTACGGTGGTGCGATCGCCGTCAGCTAGATCCCGTGACTGTGGTTAAAGAGGATATCAAAAAGTATCGTCGCTGGATGGTTAAACAAAAGCAGTATAAGCCAGCAACGATCGCTTTAAAACTTGCCGTAGTCAGACGTTTTTATCAGGCGGCGGTAGAAAAGGGTTTGATTTCCCTCAATCCTGCCGCAGGAGTTAAACCACCAAGAGAAAAATTTGATCCTGCGGAAAAGATCACCTTTTTGGAAAGAGAAGAGGTAGAAATTCTCTTGGGTACTATTCCTCAAGATGGCAAGCTAAAATCCGCCAGAGATCGGGCAATGATTGCGATTATGGCACTGGAGGGAACTCGCACTGTAGAATTGCATCGTGCGGATATTGCCCACGTTGTTCGACAAGGAAATAATTTAGGTATTCGAGTCGAAGGTAAAAGAAATATTCGAGTTGTACCGTTAACTCCTGATATTGCCAGGCTACTAGTTGAATATCTCCATCAAAGGGAAGTTAATGGAGAAGTACTGCAACCGAATAAACCACTATTTATCGGTACGGGAAATAGTTCGCGGGGGAACAGAATCTCTCGTCGCGGCATTAGAACCATAGTTGATAACTATCTCAGACAGGCGGGCTTGAAGCATACTCCAGGTAGAATTATTTCTGCTCATAGTTTACGCCACACAGCGGGTACTTTAGCCTTGCGATCGGGTGCAGAGTTACGCCAGGTTCAGGACTTATTGGGGCATAGCGACCCACGTACCACTAGCATTTATACTCATGTTGGCGATCGCTGGGAAAATAACCCAGCGCTGAAGTTAAATATTGATATTCCGCATGTTTAAAGGCAGTTTATTTTAGAGGGTTACTAAAAGCTAACAGTAGAACAGGAGCTACTTTCAAAATTTGCTGAAATAACTTGCTCACGTATACATCCTCACTTCAGTAATGACAGTTCATGATGCGCTATATCTTGCTACTAGAGACGGCGCAAAAGTTTTAGGCAGAGCAGAGCAAGAACTATCCTAACTAACGTTTCATGAACTAAAATGCCAATAGTTTAAATTTAAAATTATTCAGGTAAGAGTCATTGAAATCTCTCAATTTTTTGACTAACTCCCGCAGTAATACTCGTCAGTTTGCCGTGATTGGGCTAGGACGTTTTGGTCGAGCAGTTTGTACTTCCCTGCACAAAATGGGTCACGAAGTTTTGGGTACGGATATTGACGAAAAACTTGTCTCTCAGGTTTTAAGCCAAAAAGTTGCTTCCCATGCAATTCAGCTTGACTCGACTGAGCCTGAATCTCTAAAGGAAGCGGGTATCTTTGAAATGGATACTGTAATTGTGGCAATCGGTAATTATCTCCAAGAAAGTATTATTACCACTCTCAACGTCAAGGAAGCAGGAGTAGAGTATGTAGTAGCAAAGGCATCCTCGGAAATCCACGGCAAAGTCTTAAGAAGAGTTGGTGCTGATCGAGTAGTCTTTCCTGAATATGAAGCTGGTTGCGCCCTAGCCAGCACCCTAACTCAACCTGGATTCTTAGAAAGATTTGAGTTAGATATGGAAAATAGCATTGTTGAAGTTTTGACTCCCGAAGAGTTTCATGGGAAAACCTTAGCTCAACTTGATATGCGTAAGCGTTATGGTTTAAATGTTCTAGCGATCGGCGATGGTGAAAAATTTATCACTAATCCCAGCCCAGGACAACTGCTAAAAAAGGGGTTGGTCATGGTAGTAATTGGCAGTAATAAAAACCTGGAACGTTTACCCATCAATTCGTAAAACAATCAAATAGTTAAAACACTACAAAAAAAAGGATACATGCGGAGCCGTATCCTTTTAGGGACACCTTCAGATATTTGCCGCATGTAGTGTAAGTCGCTTTGCATATCGTCTGCGAACGTAAAGCGTTCTGGTCAGCGGAGCTGAGAGCTTTTAAACGGATATCTGATCAAATCCCAGTTTTTCAGCAAGCCCTATTTATAATCATGATTTAAAATGGCGTTGTTCTTGGCAAAATCAACAATCGCATCATATTTGGGAGAGCTGTCTTGATACAAAGATTCTAAAGCACCCCAACTGCCCCATTTACGTGGCGCATCAATGTTGTTAAAGTGCAAAAATAAGCCTCCCCCCAACTCAAACCACTGGGTTAAATATTCGGTATAAATTTCCCTCATTCTGGGATCACGATTGGCAGCAATAAACAAATCAGTAATAGCCTGATTATTCTCTACGCCCAACTTGGCAGACAAATGTTGACCCCCTTCATAAGCAAGCAGGGGTAGATCTTCGGTAACGGCGAGTTCTTGGTGAAGAGCTATATTTTCATAAGCTTGGGCTAATGCTCCTCCTGGGGGACTATCTAGCACCAGTCCTCCCTGGCGCAATTCCTGAAATAGTTTGTTTTTACCTCCATCTGCTTCTTGCGTCCAAGCCAATACTGTGGCTACATTTTCTGGACTACCTAAATAACTCCCAAAATAAGGGGCAATAGCGATCGCATCAATTCCCGTATCTGAGTGGGTTAGGGGAACTTCGCTCCAGCGATAGCTCAAAGCTTGTTCCAAGACTGCCACATTAGCCGCCTGTCCTGCCATTACCCCAATCACTCGCTTTGCTTCCTTGCCAAAGGTTTTGTCCCAAATTTGCATGATTTGGCTGGTACGCTGACTATACCAATCAGTCTTATTGAGAATCTTTGTAGGGGGAGTTAACGCCTGTTCCGTTTCTTCTGCGGGAGGTAAGGTTGACCATTGTTGCTGGGACTGTCGATCAATCCATTTAGTTTGCTCGAAGCGCCAATTCCAGGTTTCATTGGAATACTCGACGTAAACTTTGAGATGGGGCTGAAGATTATCCCGCACATACTCGGCAAAATTAGCAACATACTCATCACTTGCCTGATGGGGCATAGTAAACCAGGGATTGCTGTTGGTTTGATTCGCTAACCGCACCATCGTTTCTACAGGTACGCCTTGCTCATAATATCTAACGTCTTCAGGTTTGGGGCGATCTCTCCATTCTTTTTGGAGAGAATTATTCGTTGCTTGCCAGTCCATAAAGCGCAAAGTACCAAAGGGCTGGATTTTAGCCAGAAATTCGGGGTTGAAAATTTCGGTTTCGGCGATCGCTTCATAAGCCTCATGGATAATGCGAATGTTACGGATATAGTTCCCCGTTTGTCGCGGATCGGTGGCGGTAACTCTTAACCACAACCCCTGTTTCGAGGTTTGCTCTACTTCGACTACATCTCGCCCGGGAGTTGATAGGTCGGTATTTTTCTCGCCATCAAAACCGTAGTCTATACTGCCCTCTCCCTCATACAGGACGATATATCTACCTGATAGATGGCGATTGTGTTCCCGAAACATCAGAGTCCCCACCTCTTGATACAGAGCTGGGTTTTGAGGGTTAGGCAGAGACTTAACC
>JBCCNG010000501.1:0-3800 GCA_039025955.1 Cyanobacteria bacterium P01_C01_bin.72
CACATCTGCCTGAATTGCGATCGCCTGACCGCCATCAGCCTCAATTTCCGCTACCGTTGCCTCTGCGCCTTCTGCACTACGACCATAGTTAACAATTACCTTTGCGCCTTCGGCTGCCATACATTTGGCTACTGCTGCACCGATGCCCGAGCTCGAACCTGTAACTAGAGTTATACGGTCTTGTAGTCGTTTCATTACTTATTGCCTCGATCAGTTGTCGATTGTTAAAGGAAAACTACAGCTTTGTCACTAACTGTGGCTATCAACATCTTGTTGAAATATATCGTCGTTTTAATTAATTTTTTCGCTGTCTAAGTTGCTAGTTCGTCCTAAAGGATATGTTATGCCCTTGTGGTACACTCAATGCGACAAGTGCAAGCCTCTTCGCATAAGGAACTGGGGATTGGGAAGAGTTTATTCAAAATTTATTCCTGCAATTCTTATTTAAAATTACTTTAGTTGCTCACTCTCAAAATATTAGCTACTAAAATCTCAGCCACGATGATCCAAGAATAAGCTTAATCCTGCTTAATGCTCAATGTTCAATTTTCACGTGTCAAAACCCAGGTACGTAATACCTCTGCCACACTCCAGGCTTGAGCAAAACAGCCTCTAGGAGTAAAAGGCACATTACCATCAAAAATCTCGCTGATGCTGCCCAAACATCCATCTTGAAGATGATCAATCATGGGTTCAATAAAGCTGCGAGATAGGGGCGGATCTTGATAGACACGTAAATGAGCCTGGACATAATGCCCGATCAGCCAACCCCAAGTAGTTCCCTGATGATAGCTACCGTCTCGTTTGAGAGTGTCGCCACCATAAATGCCTACGTAGCTAGGGTTATTCAGATCAAGCGATCGCAATCCATAGGAAGTGAGTAACCTTTGCCCCACTCGATCCACTACCATTTTCCGCTGTTCGGGTAACAGCAGCAGTTCAGAAGACTGGTGAGTATACTGCTTGTGTCCCGTATTTAGCCCAGGTAAGGAAACAGCAAAGATTTGATTGGGACGAAAACTAGGATCATTACCATCAGGAGAATCAATTACGTCGTAGCAATAGCCTCCCTCTTCATACCAAAATTTACTAAAGTGTGATCGCGTTTTCTCTGCTAGCTGAAGATATCTATCTCCAGACTTGCCAATAGCTTGAGCAAAATAGACCATACAGACCAGGGCGTTATACCAAAGGGCATTGACCTCGATCGGCTTGCCAATTCTGGGGGTGACCACCCAGTCTCCTACCTTGGCATCCATCCAGGTAAGCTGTACTCCTGTTTCTCCCGCATAGATCAGACCATCATCATCCATCTGAATCCTGTAGCGAGTGCCTTTGATATGCCAGTCAATAATCCCATTCAGCAGGGGAAACAGTTCCTCAATCAGTTCTCGGTCTGCGGTTGCCTGATAATAATTACGGATTGCCTCAAAATACCAAAAGGTTGCATCTACCGTGTTGTACTCTGGGGTTGTTCCCGCATCAGGAAAAACATTGGGCAACATGCCCTGATCTACATACTTAGCAAAAGTGCGAATAATGGTCTTGGCAATTTCATAGCGCCCTGTTGTAATGGTTAAGCCTGACAGCGAGATCATAGTATCCCTGCCCCAGTCGGTAAACCAAGGATAACCAGCAATAACTGTTTTACCATCAGGATTATCAGTTAAGGGACGATCTACCACAAACTGATCTGAAGCTAAGACTAAGCGTTCAATCCAGTTGGGGACAGAGGATAATTGATTACGTTCGCAGAACAAGTCAATTAGTTGGCGATCGCGTTTTTTGCGGGCGGACTGACTCCCTGCTTGGGGTTCTTTTTCCGTGCTGGCAACCAGGGTGATCGTTTCTCCTGGCTGGAGAGTAATCTCTACTGTGGCAGCATGAAGATTAGCATCTATCTGGTTTAAACCACGATATTGCTCAATTCCGAGAACAAAGTTTTCGTACCAAGTATTGTGAATTGACCACTCTAATTGAGTCTGGCTGGAAGCAATTGCCGATAAGTATAAAGCTTGAGCATCAGGAAAAACCTTAATTTCTAAACCCTTGGCTGTGGTTTCTATCTCTGCCGCAGCACCACTATTCGTGCCACCATGATAGCTACGATGGTTTACTAGTACTTTGAGAGAAAGCGTAAGAGGTTGACTACCCCGAAGATAACTATAACTAATGTAGGTTGTATTTTCTCCCTGCTGCATCCAAATTCGCTTTTCCAACAATCCATCAGCCAGAGCAAAACGCCACACGGGAGATGTTTCATCTAGAGTAAAGCTTTCCAAATGTAAATAGCCTTGAGGAGCAACCGTACCGTCTGCCCAGCGATTGGCAGATAAGGGATAAGATTGCCCGATATAGTTAACATTTTCATCTAGCTTGGTTAAGAGCAAAGTTCTCGCTACAGGAGGCTCTAGGGCAGCAACGAGCAGACCATGATAGTTTCTAGTTAAGATTCCCGCAATCGTTCCTGAAGCATAGCCACCAATACCGTTTGTAATCAACCATTCTCTCGATTCTGCAATCTCTAGGTTACAGGATGCATCTCGTCCAAACTTGAGGCTCATTATTTGTCTTCCATTGCTGATGGTTATGAATTTAAGCCTAGTTCCTGAGATCAATCTGAGAATGTTGCTAATTGGTTGCTTATTCTTAATACGCTTAATGTGGATTGGCTTCGTTCAAATTAGCTAGTTTTTAGCTATCAGCTATTAGCTATTAGCTTTTAGCTTTTGAGATATCCTCGGAAATTAAGACTTAATATGGCGATGCCTTCGGCTATGCTTCGCAAATCGCCATATAGATCAGCTTCAATCCGCATTTAGCGTTATACAAAACAAAGAACGCTATCAGTAGTAGTTGACTAAAACTATTTTGTCTTAACTTGTCACCAATGGTTATTTTCTTCATAGCACACGGCATCGGCTAATAACTTGTATGGTATTAATCTCCAAAAAAGATTGCAATTAATCTATTTAGAGCGGTAATTTGATTAATAATGGTTTTCCTAATACCCTTTTTACTATGCCTCGATCGCCCAAGCTAAAATTTGATCGCGGGACTTTACTGCTGCATCCGCCACCAAAAGGTAAAGCCTGGTTAGACTATGCTACCTGGGATGATCGCGTCGAAAAGTTTCGCATTCCCGCAATTTACTATCGATCTTTAGTAGAAGCACTGCAAGCAGATGATAAAAAGATTATTGATGAAGCCAGGGAATTTTATAGCCTAGAGCTAAAATCGGTTTTGCAGTTTGAACCCTATCCCCACCAGTCAGAAGCACTACAGGCTTGGAAACAGCATGGTAGAAAGGGAGTTGTGGTTTTACCCACTGCCGCAGGAAAAACCTATTTAGCACAGTTGGCAATGCAGGCAACCCCCCGTACCACCTTGATTGTCGTGCCAACTTTAGACTTAATGCATCAGTGGTATGCCCAGATTGAAGCAAACTTTCCCGATACCGAAGTTGGTTTACTTGGTGGTGGATCGCGCGATCGCACGCCGATTTTAATTGCCACCTACAACAGCGCCGCGATTCATGCAGAAACTTTGGGTAATCGCTATGCTCTCCAGATTTTTGATGAATGTCATCATCTACCGACCGACTTTTTTAAAGTGATTGCCGAATATGCGATCGCTCCCTACCGTTTAGGCTTGACGGCAACACCCGAACGCAGTGTTGGTACACATCGTGTTTTGGATACTGTCATTGTTAAAATTATCTACCGTTATACTCCTGAAGTACTCTCTGGTAGCGCTCTGGCAGATCATAAAATCGTGCAATTGCGGGTTAAATTATCCGC
>JBCCNG010000502.1:0-3796 GCA_039025955.1 Cyanobacteria bacterium P01_C01_bin.72
TCAGGATTTTCGGCACAATAAGCTTCTAAAGAATTAGTCTCTTTTTTCATCTTCCGCTTATCGGCAGCAACAGCCTGTAACTCCTCAACTTCATCCCAAGCAGCAGCACATTCAGGGGAAGTTGCTCCCTTTTCCTTGCAGATACTGCGAGCTTCTTGACGAGCGACATCAATTCGATCTTCGATGTATAGCGGTTTAGGCTTTTCAACAAAATCACTTTTATTGAGAATGTCGCTGATGGAAATAATGCCTAATAGTTTTCCCTCAATTACAGGAGCGCGACGAATACGAGTATTAGAGAATAAACGTGCCACATACTCTACTCCTAAATCTGGATTAACCGTAACGCAGGGTTTGGTCATGATTTCATAGACCCGCATTTGCTTAGGGTCATGTCCAAAAGCAGCAACTTTGTAAACAATATCGGTTTCGGTAATAATGCCATAGGGATCGCTGTCGCTGCGGCGCTCGACGATCAACGCTCTCAATTGTTTGTCTTTCATTAGTTTAACTGCCTCGGCAACTGTAGCAGAACCGCTAATGGTAACAACATTTTTGGTCATTATTTCTTGTGCTTGCATCATTTTTATCTTCCTCCTTAGTTAAACTTAGTCTTCATAAATACAGCATTCTTTTGCGTCAGGATTATGGAGCTATGGGAACTCAAGCTGCTTTCTGATGAAGATTAATTGCCGTGCAGGATGTCTGTGCTTCTATAACTTTGCCACTGAAAAAATCAACCACCAGGTAGTAATCACAGTGACAACATTCTGTTTTTACAATAGTGTCAAGAGCAAAAGAGTAGGTGCGTTTGGCAACACCGCCACAATCGGAGCATCTAATCAACAAAGAATGTTCCATAACCATAATGTTTGAATATATTTAGGGCTTGCTGAAAAACTTGAATTTGATACGATATCTGTTTAAAAGCCCTTAGCTTTTAGCTTTTAAAGAAATAGAGCATTTTATTGTGCTAAGTGCCAGAAAAATAACCTCACTCTCTCAAAAACTTTGCACTTGAATTGAAGAAAAAGTCTTAAAACACCTACAGACAGATAGTTTTGACTTATTAAGCAAGCCCTATTTATAGAAACAGCAAAAATATTTTTACTGCCTCTAATACGCGGATAAATTTAGGCTTTAAGCTTGGTTTCTAGAATATTGCTGTATGTTTCATAGGGTTGTTTGCCCACTACCCTTTCTGACAATTCACCTGACTCAAATATTAAAACGGCAGGAATACTGCGAATTCCATATTCTTTGGCATTATCTGGATTTTGTTCGATATCTACTTTTACTACGGTTACTCGGTCTTGATATTCTGTTGCCAGGCGATCAATTGAAGGAGCGAGAACCTTGCATGGACCACACCATGAAGCTGTGTAGTCTACTACTACTAACTTTTCTTGGGCTAATAATTCTTTGAGTTTTGCGGTATCAACAAAATTGGCTTTGGTAACGGCGCTCATAATAATCTCTTTGCTTGGGTTAAATAAATAAAGCTGTAAAGTCGTTTAGTAAAGTTCGTCTTCTTGGTGGGTACTGATGGTGCAATCAGAGGTGGGATATGCAACGCAGGTTAAAACAAATCCCTGCTCTATCTGTTCATCATCTAGAAAAGTCTGCTCTGACTGGTCTACTATCCCCGTTACAGTCTTGCCCTCACAGCTAGAACAAGAGCCAGAACGGCAAGAGATAAGTAAATCTAAATCCATTCCCTCAGCAGCATCAAAAATATATTTGGTCTTCTGCCACCGCAATCGTTTTGTTTAATCCTTCTGCTTCTTTGATTAAAGTTACTTGATAAGTTGCCATAGTTAATTCTTAATTAATTGGTGAGTTTGAATGAGATAAACTTTTACTGCTAAACTGACGAATATCAATTTCTTACTTTAGGCGATCGCTTATTATCATGAGCGCAGAACATTCTGAACCCGATAATGCAGTTTGGCAGAGATTAAACCAGGGAAGAAACGCTAAGGCAGCCCTCGGAGGATATGCTGGATACGGCTCTCCTGCCTTTGGTCAGAAAGCAGTAAACGGAGAACTAGTCCAGGACTCTCAGGAACAAGAGATTGTCGAATTAATTCGTCGCCATCATAAATCTGGTAAATCTTTGCAGCAGATCGCTGATTGGTTGAACCGAAATGACTATAAGACTAAAAGAGGTCATCAATGGCGCAGAATTTCGATTAAAAGAGTCCTTGATCGCCTTTACGGTAAAAATTAGACATCCTCCAACCTTTTTTTATTTTTATCAACCATAAGAACAGTTAAAAGCTTATTTTACAAAGCCTCGACATTCAAAGCCTGTAACATCCCTCTTACTATAAACCTTTTTCTGGATAAAATAAATGCCAAATAAGGAATTGAGCTGTTTTAATGTAACATTTGTCTGTGATAATTAAGGCTGGTCGCAGATCATAAATAAAGCAATAGCAGTACTGTCAAAGCTTTTAGCAAGATTTAGCCCATCCAAATCATGTAGATTGCTCGAATAAAAATCGTTAATAAAACTTATAACTAATCATCTGGGGCAAATTGTTATAGCAATGGATTTCAGTCAGCCAACTTTTGCTCATCCCGATCTCGATGCCGCCATCGATAAGCATCCTTTAATTGCTGCTCCCGATACATCATTGATAAAGGCGATCGCTTTAATGGGAAACAAAAGAATGAGCTGCGGTCTAGAGACTCAAAATTTAGAATTGGATTCTTCAGACAGCATCAGCAGTTCGAGCTGTATTTTAGTTCTGGATCAAGACAACTTGATTGGCATTTTTACCGAACGAGACATTGTTAAACTGACGGCTCAAGAACGACCATTTGCTGATTTAACACTGGCAGACGTAATGACTCAGCCAGTGATTACCCTTGAAGAAAAAAATTTCCCAGATATTTTTGCTGTTTTATTTCTATTTCGTCGCTACCAAATTCGCCATTTACCGATAGTCGATGCTCAAGCTAATCCAATCGGAGTCGTTTCGCCTGAAACTATTCGTCAGGCGATGAAACCAGCGAATTTGCTCAAGCTAAGACGAGTTGGAGAGGTTATGAGTAAAAGTATTGTCCATACTTCTCTTGATACCAGCGTTCTTGATGTCGCTCGATTAATGACGCAAGAACGGGTAAGCTGTATCATTCTTACTCAGCTAGATATAGAAGAGAACATTTTAATTCCCGCTGGCATTATTACCGAACGGGATATTTTGCAGTTCAAGTTATTGGAACTAAAATTAGATGATCTTGAAGCCAGCCAGGTAATGAGTACACCTTTGTTTTAGCTCAAGCCTGAAGATTCATTACTGGTAGCGCATCGAAAAATGAAACTCCTAAGAGTAAGACGTTTAGTGGTTTCTTGGAATTGGGGAAGAGAATTAGGAATAATTACTCAGACCAGCATTTTACGTATTTTCGACCCAATGGAAATGTATGGCGTAATCGAAACTTTGCAAAGTACAGTTCAACAGTTAGAAAGGGAAAAAACAGAACTTTTAACATTAATAAACAAAGAAGAATTGTAGTCTTTATAATTAAGAGGATATCTGAAAAGTCTCAATTGCTACTCGATAGCAAATTTAGTATGACGAAATCGCAATGGTTTCCACCTTGTTATCTAGGTATGAAATACGATTCTGAAGTGACCAAATTTACTTTTCAGACAACCTCTAACATTAACTTTATTTGACTTTAAGCAGGCGATCGCCATTGATCCCAATTTTGCTTATGCTTATGGCAATTTGAGCGTAGTATATGTAATGCTAAACAATATTGAACAAGCAAGGTTTAATTTAGA
>JBCCNG010000503.1:0-3790 GCA_039025955.1 Cyanobacteria bacterium P01_C01_bin.72
CCTTGATATCGTTAACGCGATTGTCATTAATGACAACTTCAGGGTTGGGAATCAAAATATCTGATTCGGCATTATCTTTATTAGAAGCAATAGTTTCTTTATCGTTATCTTTGTTTTTTGCCTGAGCTAGGGCAGATTTATAAGTTTGCTTTAGACTAGTAACTGTTTTTCGCCCGAACTCTTTGATTCCTTGTTTCAGAGTTTGCGCTTTGGTTACTCGATTGAGACTGAGAACTAAGTTATCACCCTGTTCTGTTAACAAATGCTCTACAGGAATATTTTTCTCCGTAGTAATCAGAATTTGGGTATGCTCACTGTCAATCTGATTGATTTCCAGGGCTTTAACTCCAGCAAGGGGATTTTCTGCCTTGAAAGAATTACCTTCAGATAAGTCCAGGTTGGTATTTAGTATATTGGCTTCAATAGTGTTATCACCACGAAGAGTATAGAAAGAAGCGTTATCCTTACTGGTTGCAGATAGCTTCAACTCTAGTTGATGACTGTTTTTAGCAATTTCAATATCAGTAATTTTATTTTCCGCTGCCATAGTTGGCGCAGCGGTAATCATAACCGTTAAAGCGGTTAAAAAACCAAGGCGACCAGACTGTGAGCGTAGCGGATCTAGATGGGAAGTGGTTTCCTTCAGGAATTCTGGGGAGCAATAATTTTTCACTGTTCAATCCTCAACCTATATAATTAGTGAATAATATTTAGAGCTAAATATTTAGAACTATGAGTTAGTCAGACAAATTAATCTCTAACTATTTGCGTTTACGCTTACGCTTACTTTTTTGTTCTGCCAATGCAGCTTGTTCATCTGCTTTTCTCGCCTGCTCAAGTTCTGCCTGACTCATGGGTAAAATTGCATCGAGCTTGATTTGAGTTTTTAACTCAGCCTGTTTTTGCGGCACAATAGAACTATTGCTGCTAGTTAAAATTGCAGTTGGCTTTTCTGCTACGGAAGAGCTAATACTTTGCACCATTAACAAAGGTTGTAAACGTTCTAAATCCTGGAGAATTTGTTTAGTTTGATTAAATGTGCCTTCAAAAGTTAGAGCAATTCCTTTCTTTTTAAGCTTTCCTTGAACTCCTGAACCGAGGGAAGCATCGCTAATAGTACTAACATTAATATCAGGCTGATACTTAGTTAAATTACCCTGATTGGTGGCAATAAAGCCATTTAAATCAATGAGCAATGTTTCTAGATCTGATTCACTGGTAAACATCGCCAGAACACGAGACTTAAGCACTTTCTTTTCTGCTAAATCGGACTGTAATTGTGCCAGCTTAAGCTGTAAATCTCCAGTCTTGATACTATTTAACTGTGCCTGTAATGTTGCTCTTTGAGTTACAGCGGCTTCATGGGCTGCTTGAGCGGGTTTAACATATTTCATAAAGCCGTAAATTGAAAGAGTAATTCCCGCTACGGCGATCGCTACTCCCATAATTACGGGGGTAAAAGTAATCCCAAAAGCAGAAGGATAATCAGACTCCAGCAATTCTTCTGAGGCAAAATCATCAGCAAAGGTCATTTTAAAGTTACTCCTTTACGTTCTAAGGTGTTTAATCTAGTCACCAAGCCAGTTGAACCTTTTTTCTCAATTTCTTCTTTGAGTTGAGATGAGGGGACGTTATTGAGCTGGGCAGAAATGGTATATTTAATCCCCTCAGGAATTTCTAAGGTCGCATTCTCGGGAATTACTTCTTCGTTTTCTAGTTCTAGAGGAAAATTAGTGACGCTTGCGTCATTAAGGCGAATTTGCTTCCCGTTGAAGAATGGCGATCGCTGAAGAAAGAGCACAAAATCGTTGACATCTTCGTAAGAACGGGCTACCCCGGCGATACTGATGCCCGTAGACTGACCAGAACCACTTTGCTGCAAGGATTGTACGAGAACTCCAGGAGGAGTGCGATCGCTCACTTCCTGCATAATTGCCGCCCAGGGCTTGATCTTTTCAAACACGCCTATTAAAGCGGCAGTTTCTTGTTGGACTTGCTGAATTTCGGCGTTAGCAGCTTCAATCTTTTTATTCTGGTTACCAAGATCGGCAATTTCGCTTTCGATTTGCTGAATTTCTGACTGAATCGTAGCTGTGCTAGCCTCGACATTTTTTAAGTACATAAAGGTAATTGCTGGAGTTAGCAAAAATACAAATGCACCTAATGCTAAGGGAATTTTATCAGCTAAGCTAGGTTCTTTCTTCTGGGCGAAATCACGACTAAGATCTACAGACTCTTCTGGACTTCTATCTCTAAGAAAATTTATATCTAAGTTATACATAAGTTACACATAAAGCCATACAAATTGGGAAAATAACTAATATATTTCTCGGCTATATTACAGTTCCCTGATGTGCTACCGAATGCAACATCTGACTGATTTTATTACTCTCTAATTCCTAGACCTAAAACAATACCTAACCCAGGACGGTATTTCGGCTCAATATTTTGATTGACATCTAAAGCCAGACTAGCGATCGGGTCTACTTTCATGGTGGGTAGGTTTAGTTTCTGGGTAAAAAAATCATCTACCTGACTAATTCCTGCACCTGGTCCTGCTAATAGTAATTGAGCAATTTCTAGATCTTCGCTTTGATTGATATAAAAATTGATTGAGCGACTTAATTCTTCAGTAAGTTCGCCCAAAATTTTCAATAAAGCTGTCTGCCCAGATTCTATTTGAGATGAGTCTATATCACCTGAATCTTGATCAATACCATCTAATAGATCGATCTGATGCAGTATTTCACTCCCACCCGTTACGGGTAAGTTCATTGCTTGAGAAAAAGCAGCTCGCATTTGATAAGTGCCAATGGGTACAGTACGAGAAAACTGAGGTACGCCTTCAACAACGATCGCAATTTCTGTACTGTCAAATTCCAAATCTACCAAGACAACAGCTTCTTTAGAACCAAACTGACGCAGTTGCTCCCTTAGGGTTCTAATTAAGGCAAAGCTATTGATTTCTAAGACATTAATTTCCAAGTCTGCCTGTTCAAAGATTTCCGTATAAAGATCGGTTACTTCTTTTTTGGTGGCAACTAAAAGTACGTTAACTTTCTCAATCCCATCTTCGTCCATAAAGTAGCCCAGCTTGGCATAATCCAAGTCAACTTCTTCTCTAGGATAGGGAAGATACATCCCTGCTTCATGAACCAAAACCATATCTTTTAGTTCTGCTTCGTCTAATTCTGCGGGAACAGGAATGACGCGAATAATTGCCTCACGCATGGGTACAGCACAAGACACTTTTTTAGCGCTAATTTTATTTACTTTGAGAGTATCTTTAATTAGTTCCGAGAGGGTTAGTGAATCGACAATTTGACCATCTTCATATACCCCTTCGGGAATATCCGCTGACACATTTTTTAGTAGCTTATATTGCTGACCCTGTTTAGTTATTTGAGCAATATTTATTTTTTGTGCATTAATTTCAATGCCGACATTATCGCCTTGTTTGGCAAATATATTAGTTAGATTTTTCAGCATACTCCTAACCTAAGTAGTATTTCCAATTTGTACCTCGTGTTAGCTGTAACAATCTATGTTCTAGATTTAGTTCCACTTACAGACTGAAGCTCTAATCCTTAGCAATTTTATTGAGCTAATATCTTACCTGGCACTACTTAAATAGTGGAGCAAAATAGTAATCATAAATTGATAAATATTAATCAGTTTGGCAGTGAGTTTGGTCACATCGGACATTCTAACTGCCACCAAGCATTATCTTGATAGGTGGTAGTACCGAAAAAAGTTAAACAGGTGTGAAGAATAATAGTTAAAATTACGC
>JBCCNG010000504.1:0-3785 GCA_039025955.1 Cyanobacteria bacterium P01_C01_bin.72
AATCTCTTCGATTCCTGCACTGATAGCCTCTTCGATAATAGCCAGAATAATTGGTTTAGCACGCCCATGGCGATCAATTATGGGCAACAACTCTTTTTTCAAAGCCTTGGTCACAGGATACATCCGCGTACCAAAACCCGCCGCAGGAATTATGGCTTTACGTACTTTTTGATTTGTCATGTAGGGCTTGGGGATTGGCTTTTAGGCAGTGGGTAGTGAGTAGTAGGTAGTAGTTAATTGCTCAATACATTTCGTATTTAAGCAGAGTACAGGGAATTGCTCCATTGTAGAGCTTGATCCGTTTGGATGTGCGGAGTCCAACCTGTTTAGACAGCTTCATGCTACCCGTCAAAATATAGGCTGTCCAGCCTTTAAAACGCTGTTTAAAAATGTCTCCCAGCAGTTTGTATAGCTCTCCTAATTTAGCTTCTTCACC
Source organism: Cyanobacteria bacterium P01_C01_bin.72 (assembly GCA_039025955.1). GTDB lineage: Bacteria > Cyanobacteriota > Cyanobacteriia > Cyanobacteriales > Xenococcaceae > Waterburya. The sequence continues at coordinate 437 of JBCCNG010000504.1, forward strand.
CAGCCTGACACCATAGGGAGGGTTGCAGATCAAAACTCCCCGATCAGCGGGTGCTTCTACGTCATAAAGTTCTCTACGGGCAAATTTTACATAGTCTTCTAGTCCTGAAGCTTCAGCATTAGCAAAAGCCTGGCGAATGACCTGTAAATTGCGATCGCTACCAATAATCGGTACATTTAGGTCGTGTCTTTGCTTGTTCTCGGCTTCTTTGATCAGACTTTGCCATAAATCACGATCGAAATCTAACCAGGTTTCAAAGCCAAAATTGCGGTAAAGTCCTGGGGCAACGTTTAAGGCTTTGAGGGTGGCTTCAATGGGTAGTGTTCCGCTACCGCACATCGGATCAAGAAAAGGCAGATCGGGAGTCCATTCCGCTAGTTCTAGTAAGGCGGCGGCTAAAGTTTCCTTCATCGGTGCAGCGCCTATAGCGGGACGATAGCCGCGACGGTGGAGACTCGAACCTGAACTATCTAGACTAATGATGCAGTGTTTTTGGTCGATATGGGCATTGATTTGCAAGTCGGGGTTTTCAGTATCGACGCTAGAGCGTTTACCGCCCCTTACCTTTTGCCAGTCCGTAATCGCGTTTTTAATCTGTAGCGCCGTGAAGTGGGTATGATTGAGTAATTTATTTTTACCAGTACAGGTAACTGCCAGAGTCATATTAGGCTGAAGATAATCTGACCAGTCAATCTTCTGCACACTGCGATATAGTTCATCTCCATTAAAACTCTTAACCCTAGCGATCGGCTTTAAAATCCGAAAGGTAGTCCGAGTCCAAAGATTTGCCTTGTAGAGTAGTTTCTTATCTCCTCTGAAATGCACTCCCGTAAACTCTGGGCGAACATCCGCTGCACCAATCCTCCGTAATTCCGCCGCCGCTACTTCTTCTAAACCGCGAGACACCGTAGCAAAATAATTGTTCATCTAACGCAAGACTGAGACTCTTTCCATGGCTATAGTTCTAGGATATCAGTCAGCCAAACAAACTCTCAGTACCTAAAACCAATTGAAAATGAAGAATAATTAAATCAAACATAGTGTTTTATATTTTTTAAAGCAGAGCCGTTGCTCTTTCTGCTAAACTCGATCTTTCTCCCTTGGATAAAGTAATATGACCTGCTAAGGGTTCGTGTTTAAACCTTTCTACGACGTAAGTTAGACCGTTGCTAGCAGCATCAATATAGGGATTGTCAATCTGATCGGGATCGCCAGTTAAAACCACTTTTGTACCTTCTCCTGCACGAGTAATAATAGTTTTCACCTCATGGGGAGTAAGATTTTGCGCCTCATCAATAATTAAAAACTGCTGAGGAATAGTACGCCCGCGAATGTAAGTCAGAGGCTCGATTTGCAGCACTCCCATTTCTATTAGCTCCTCGTGTCCTCTACGCCAATGTCCAGGCTGATCCGCAGTGTCTTGCGTTCCAAAAATGAGATCAAAATTATCATAAAGAGGCTGCATCCAGGGGGTCAGCTTTTCGTTAATATCTCCAGGTAAATAGCCGATGTCTTTACCCATGGGGACAACGGGGCGAGAGATGAGTAAACGATTATAAAGCTTTTCATCCGCTACTTTTTGCAGTCCTGCGGCGATCGCCAAAAGTGTCTTACCCGTTCCTGCTTTACCGACTAAAGTAACAAGTTTAATTGAATCTTGAAGCAGTAAATTAAGGGCAAATCTTTGCTCTCGATTACGGGGCTGTATACGGGATACTCCCAGCTTCGGTAGCGCGATCAGGGGAATAATTTTGCTGGTGTTACCTTCTGCCATGCCCAATGCCGTATGGGAAGGATTAAGACTGTCTACCAGAGTAATATCTTGGTTGGGTAAAAACTCTTGCTCTAGAGTCACCGAACCAGCCTGAAAGAATTCAGCAATCTGTTCTGAACTTACTAATACTTCCGTTGTTCCTGTGTATAGTTCGTCTACATCAACCTTATCTGTCTCATAGTCTGCTGCATTCAGACCCAAAGCATCGGCTTTAATACGTAGATTCGTATCCTTGCTGACCACGATTACAGGACGCTGGCTATTTTGTTTAGACTGCATTCCCACCGCCAAGATGGCATTATCGGCAACATCGCCACTCAATTCTAGAGGCAAGGCTTTAAGAGTATTGCGATCGCTCAAAGCAACTTTCAGACTACCACCATTACTCAACTCGACACCTGTAGTTAGATCTCCCTGCTGGCGTAAGTAGTCTAAGGTACGAGCGACTTCTCTAGCGTTACGACCCGTCATTTCTGGCTGTTTCTTAAACCGATCCAGTTCTTCAATCACGGCGATAGGAATCACTATTTCATTATCTTCAAAGTGCAAAATAGCCGCAGGATCGTGGAGGATGACATTGGTGTCAATGACAAAGATTTTTTTCATTCAGTCTCTAGATGGATAGTCTTAGCTGCGATTCTAATTGGCTCAAGCAGCATCAGCAACGCTTTCAATCATCATCCCACTTACCTCTGTGACTATCAAGCATTCAATGACATTCAACAATAGACAATTTTTACTTTATTTCTTATTTATTGAAAATAACCTAAAGACTAAGAACCAAAAACCAATTAAACAGTATCAAAAAAGCTTAAGATCAAGCAGTAAATTAACTACAACAATTAGCTTTGAGCAAGATGACCGATATTCCTCAAGTGGGGCAAAATGCGCCAAATTTTTCGGCTCAGGATCAGCATGGAACTACTGTCAGTTTGCAAGATTATCCAGATCGCTGGCTGGTGCTGTATTTTTATCCCAAAGATAATACCCCTGGCTGTACCACCGAAGCTAAGGATTTTACTGCCTATAGTCAAGAGTTTGCTGAATTAGGAGCAGATATTATTGGCGTAAGTCCCGATTCAGCCAAGCTGCACTGTAAGTTTATTGATAAACATGATTTATCTGTCAGACTTTTAAGCGATCCTGAGCATCAGGTTATTGAGGCTTATGGTGCGTGGCGCTTGAAGAAGTTTATGGGTAAAGAATATATGGGGGTTGTCCGCTCTACTTTTCTGATTTCACCCGAACGCCAGATCACTCAGGTATGGGATAAGGTGAGAGTAAAAGCTCATGTAGAGAAAGTGCTGGCGGAATTGAAAGCGCAGGTGGCTAATTAACTGATGTTAAGAATCTTAGTTCTTGGGGCGCTGACATTAATTAAGCCTATGCCAAACTAAATCATCAAACTCTGTTAGAGACGGAAGAATATAGTCGGCGATCGCAAATTGAGGATTATTTTGCTGTGCCGCTTCGGGAATAGCAATACACTTCATCTGTGCCGCTTTAGCGGCTAATACACCGTTGAGCGAGTCTTCCAATGCCAAACAAGACTGAGGTGCTACCTCTAACTTATGT
>JBCCNG010000505.1:0-3784 GCA_039025955.1 Cyanobacteria bacterium P01_C01_bin.72
GATCTGAGCGGATAGGCTCTGCGACGATCTCCACAGCCCTTCGGGCAAGCCCTAAAGGATTCGCTTCGCATCACGCGCTCTGCGCTTGAGGGCATCGCCCTCGTGGATACCGCGACCCGTATGCGCTAACGCGCTGTGCCGCATGTAGCTTCGCAAATTGTTTGTCAACTGGTTTTAAGTAATAAGTAACAAATAATGAGTAATAAGGAATAGAAGCAATTGTGACTTTTTCGACATACTTTTGTCGATCGCATTTCTACTTATCTTTAACTCTTACATGATGCATATAGTGTAAAAAAACATTGACGCGCTATATATAGAGTATGACAGATTCAGAATTTCCTTAACTTGTCATAGTTTGGATAATTATACCAGGTTCATAAACTTAAGCTACAGTTATAAAATAACTTATCGTGGTGGTCGCTTACCATGTCGGGAGTAGTAAAAATTGAGATAACCGAATCGGCAGAGATTCTGAAAAACTGTTAAATAATGCTTCTACAGCACAAGAGAAATAAAGGATAAAAACAATTTATTGGTTAAAAACTAAGACAGTAGAAACAGTCAAGGAAATTGCGATAATGCTGGGCAGAAACCGCGTAACAGTACAAAAATGGTTGCGTAAATATCGTACTGGCGGCATGAATTTATTACTCTCTTCAAAGAAAAATATTGGATTAAAAACGAGCACAGGAAAAGTTATTACTGCATGTGGAGTTAAGCCAGTAGGCTGATATTAATGGTTATTTAAATATTTATGGCTTTATGGTGTGGTCGAGCCAAAAACAGGAGATTCATTTTTCTATGAATTTAGTCATTTAGATACAGCTTGTTTTGAAAAATCTTTGGCGTTATTTTCTCAAACATATAGTAATGAAATTCATATTATTCAATTAGATAATGGGGGAGGGCATCTCGGTTTAGATTTATAAATTCCTGATAATATTATATTATTATTTCAACCTTCTTACTTTCCACGCCAGGCAAAGCGTGGCAAGCGCGATAATGCGCTTGGGCGTAAGCCCTGTGTTAATCCTATTGAAAGATTCTGGAAAGAAGCAAAAAAAATATTACAAAATAAAGTCTTTGACTCCTTAGATTTTTTAAGGAGAAAACTAGCAAATATTCTAGCTGAATTTACGAATGCAGATATTGCTTCGATTATAGGTTATGATTTCATTCTTGATGCACTATCTGCTGGACTTTAGAAAATTAGTATAACTACAGTGAAGTCCACGAGTGTAATATAGGCAAACCTTTTGGTCTGGAGCGCGTGGCTAACGCTCTCTGGAAAGATGTTGGCTTAATGTATTCTCCTCCTTTCCGCTAATAATGTCAGCAATACCCACAAAAACATGCTCAATAGCTCCTAAATTGCCCCAGATTGTCGCTAATTCGCTTTTTATGCCCAATAAACTTATGTCAGACAAACTAGAGAAAATTGGGAGACAGACAATGGTTGGGCAATTAAACTAAAAATTATAGTTAAAAGATAGTCACAAGATTCTTATTGATATTAGGTAGTAATTATGTCAATGCCAATAAAATTAAAGCTAAGTTCTTTCGCCGTTGCTACGCTGCTATTAGTTGCTGGCTGTAGTCAAGGAGGAAGTGGCGACAGTGAAGCAACAAGCAATACTTTTAGCCGCTTAAGTACAGTGAAAGATCGGGGTAATCTGGTGTGTGGTGTCAATGGAGCACTACCTGGATTTAGTTTTGTCGATGATAACGGCGAATATTCAGGTCTGGATGTAGATTTATGTCGAGCCGTAGCCTCCGCAGTGTTTGGCGACCCCACCAAAGTCGAGTTTCGTGATCTCGGTGCTCAGGAACGTTTTGTTGCAGTACAGTCAGGGGAAGTAGACCTACTCAGCCGTAATACAACCTGGACTCTAAGTCGCGATACATCCGTCGGCATGGAATTTGCGCCCACCACCTTTTATGATGGTCAGGGCGTATTGGCAACTAATGCCAGCAACATCAGCAAATTAGAAGATCTTGGCGGCAAATCCGTCTGCGTTTTGTCGGGAACAACCAACGAACAGAATCTCGCCGATCGCATGCGAAAATTGGGAGTAGACTATTCTCCTGTAGTGTTTGAAGATACAGATTTGCTCTATGCCGCCTATGAACAAGGTCGTTGTGAAGCTGCTACCAGCGATCGCTCTCAACTAACGGCTCGTCGGGCGGTCATGGGTAAGCCAGAAGATCACACAGTACTGCCTCTCGTGCTGTCGAAAGAGCCTCTTGGTCCTCTTACCGCCAATGGTGACTCTGAATGGTTTGATGTAGTTAAATGGACGACATACGCCTTGATTCAGGCGGAAGAACTAGGTATTTCGATGGATAATGTAGATAGCTTTACCGAAACAGAAGATCCGCAAATCAGACGCTTCTTGGGCTTAGAGGGCAATTTAGGAGAAGACATGGGGCTACCTAATGATTTTGCGCAGAAAATTGTGCAAAATGTCGGCAACTATGGAGAAATTTACGAGCGCAATATTGGTGAACCGTTTAATCTCGACCGTGGCTTAAATTCCCTCTGGAAAGACGGCGGCTTGATGTATGCACCTCCCTTTAGGTAAAAAGTAGTAGGTAGTCCTATCCTAAAGGATATGCGAAGCGGTATGCTTTAGCATTCCCTTCGGTCAAGGATCCCGCTTCGCATATAGGTAGCAGCTAAGAAATAAACAAAATTAGCTTTGCAGTAATTGTCAACGGTCGTCTAGTGAAATAAGATGCAGCAGTCTGATTCGGAGAAAATTCCTTTTTGGCGAGATATTCGGGCAATCAAGATTGTCGGACAGGTAGTGGTTTTGTCACTAACCGTCGCTCTTTTCTTCTGGCTAGGTAGCAATTTAGTCAGTAATTTACAGCGGTTAAATTTGACCTTTGGGTTTAATTTTCTTGATCGGGCTGCTTCTTTTGGCATTGCTGATCCGCCCATTGACTATAGCCCCACCGATCCTTATTTTCGCGCTCTCTTAGTCGGTTTGCTCAACTCTTTTCGAGTGATGTTTTTTGGCATTATAATCGCTACGGTGTTGGGAATTACCGTCGGTATTGGTCGGCTATCGGATAACTGGCTGGTACGCAAATTGACTAGTATTTACGTCGAAGTACTGCGCAATACTCCTTTGCTGCTTCAGCTATTCTTCTGGTATTTTGCTTTTTTTCTGCGTCTACCAAAAATAGAACGTCCTTTGATTGTAGGCGATCGCTTTTTTCTGACTAATCGAGGTTTAGATATTCCCTGGTTTGTTAACGATCAGCAAACGGTGATCGCTTTTTTGGCGATTATTGGCTGTGTTTTATTAGCAACAGCAGCCTGGAGTAAACAGAATGAAGCTATACTCAGAGGCAGAAATTCGCAGCTATGGCTATTATTGCTGGGAGTTAGTCTGATTTCTATTTTATTACTCTTCTTTTTCGGGCTTAATTGGGCGATACCGCAGCTACAAAATCAATCGATTACGGGGGGGTTAAATCTCTCCCCCGAATTTGCCACCCTGCTGATTGGTTTGGGAATCTATACTTCCGCCTTTATTGCCGAGGTGGTGCGGGCAGGTATTCAGTCCGTTAGCCAGGGACAGTGGGAAGCAGCTAGGGCGCTGGGTTTAAAACCAGCTAATATTATGCAGCTAGTAATCTTTCCTCAAGCCTTAAGAGTAATGATTCCCCCGTTGACTAGCGAATTTCTCAATTTGATCAAAAATTCTAGTCTAGCAATCGCCATTGGCTATAGTGATATTTATGCAATCGGCAATACGATTTTTAACCAGAC
>JBCCNG010000506.1:0-3765 GCA_039025955.1 Cyanobacteria bacterium P01_C01_bin.72
AAAGGTCTCAAACTTTACCAAAATGGGACATCACAATTATCCCCACCTAATTGGTATCTTATTTTCTTGCATCCCCCTAGGTAGCAGTAATAGTACGATACTTAAAATAAGATGGTTTATATTTAGAATGACTATAGAATCCAAAACAGCACTAAAAAAATGCGATCGCTCTATGAGATTTAAAGCGATCGCCAGTAGAAAATATTTGTACTTTATATTTACGCTCTCTAGCTGTACTGCTCTCCCGTATCTAAATCAAACAGCATTTGTAGCGATCGCAGACAGTGACGACGAGCTTCTATATCCTGCTGCGCGCGCAGCTGTACCATCGGTTCATGAAGAATCTTATTGACAATTCCTCGGGTTAAAGCTTCAATTATTTCCTGATGTTTTTCTCCAAACTCCGTTCCCAAACGGGATAAAGCTTTCTCCATCTCCTGCTCACGGATGCTTTCTACCTTGCTACGTAAACAGCTAATGGTGGGAACTGTTTCAAGCGATCGCCACCAGGTAATATAGCTAGCAACCTCCTGCTCAATGATTCCCTCTGCTTCCTGTGCCATTTGACGACGGTTTTCTTGGTTAGCTGCTACCACAGCCTTGAGGTCGTCTACGTTATAGGCGCTGATACAGCCAACTTCGCTAACGTCAGCCGCAATGTTGCGGGGAACAGAAATATCCACTAGCATCAAGTCTTTATCTAGAGCTAGATGCTCCTCTAGTTTAGCGCGGTCTAGTATGGGCTGAGTTGCACCAGTACTGGTAAATACAAGATCGGAAGTGGCGATCGCCTGCATCATTTCTCCCAGAGGATAGATCTGGATTTCCACTTGTGAAAACTTACTGCAAAGTTCTTGGGCGCGGCGGTGAGAACGATTCACAATCGCAATTTTGGTAGCTCCCTTAGAAAGAAGATGCTTGACTAGCAGATGAGCCATTTTCCCAGCACCAATGATTGTAATGCTGTAGTCAGGCAAATTACTGGCTTTAAGGTGAGCCAGTTCTACAGCAGCAGAACTAATAGAAACCGCCCCTGTACCAATGCTAGTTTCGCTCCGTACTCTCTTACCTGTAGAAATAGCCTGCTTAAACAAGCGATCTAAAAGCCTACCTAAACCCTTGTATTTTTGTCCTAGCTTGTGAGTCTTTTTCACCTGAGCTAGTATTTGTCCTTCCCCTAGTACCAAACTCTCTAAACCAGAGGAGACTCGCATCAAGTGGCGTAGAGCATCTTCTCGCAACAAGGTAAATAGATTAGGTCGTAACTCTCGCAGCGAAAGCTTGGCTTTGTCTGCCAAAAATTGACTTATCTCTCGTACTCCCTGCTCTAAATCTGTGGCTACACCGTAGATTTCAAGACGGTTACAGGTACTAATAATCGCTATCTCTTGGATGTGGGGATAGCATTTAAGAAGAGCGATCACTTCTTCAATTTGTGCCTCGGGGATGCTTAGTTTTTCCCGCACGTCTACCGATGCAGTTTTATGACTTAGACCAACAACAACAATGTTCATTATATTTTTCGCAAATTTCGCTCTAATCAGTTCAAAACGCGGTAATCAAAGCAAAAAGCTGCCTACTATCTGACGATTTTTTTATTAATCAAACTTTTTATATGCAGGTAATAAAAAGGCAACAGCAGAAGATATCTCTTTTACTAGTTGCCTTTTACCTTATCAATTTATACCTTTTTCCCGTACCAATTATGCGCTTCCTTAACTATGATTTACATATCTTTAAGTATGGATTAAACCGTTACTAAGATAGCGACTAACGGCTAGCTATTACTCTATCTCAACTGTAAGGATTTGGGGTTATTGAACATGTGAACAGTATCTACGAAACGAGCCGTTTTCGACTGAGAAGAAATAACCAAACTTTGAGTTCTTGCGCCATCTTTAAAGAAGCGAACGCCATTCATTAAAGTTCCAGGAGTAATACCACAAGCTGCAAACAATACAGTTTCACCACTAGCAAGCTCTTCGGCGCTGTAAATTTTATCTGGATCATCAATACCCATCGAAGCCAGTCTTTCTAAGTTGCCTTCTTTACTTTCACCAATTAAACCAGTGTTAACCACAGCAGGGTCGTAGATTAACTGTCCTTGGAAATGCCCACCCAAACAGCGCATTGCCGCCGCCGAGATAACCCCTTCTGGAGCAGCACCAATACCCATCAAGGCATGAATATTTGAACCAGAAAACGCACAAGAAATAGCAGCAGAAACATCGCCGTCAGCGATTAATCTAACTCTTGCACCCGCGTCTCTAATCTCTTTGATCAATCCCTTGTGACGAGAACGATCCATAACTACTACTACCAAATCTTCAATCGCACGATTTAGGCATTCGGAGAGAATTTTTAGGTTTTCTGTCGCCGACTTATTAATGTCTACATGACCTTGAGCAGCAGCAGGCGCAGCCAATTTACGCATGTAGAAATCGGGCGCAGCAAATAACCCACCTTTTTCCGAAATTGCCAACACTGCCATTGAACCATTTTGTCCATAAGCAACTAGGTTAGTACCCTCACAAGGATCTACCGCAATATCAATTTCGATTAGCTCATCAGGATTACAATAATCTTTGGCATCAGGGCGAGTACAGATTCCCACTTCTTCGCCAATGTAAAGCATGGGAGCATCGTCTCTTTCTCCTTCACCAATAACAATACGACCACGCATGTTGATTTTGTTCATACGTTCACGCATCGCTTCTACTGCTACTTCATCAGCAGTATCTTTTTCTCCTTTACCCATCCATTTGGCAGAGGCGATAGCAGCTTGTTCTACTACCTCAATGATTTCTAAACCCAGGGTTGTCTCCAGCAAGGTATTCCTCCCTATTTACTTATTGTTAATTTTTTATAAAGCGATGAAGTGTGGTGCAGGGCGAAGCCCAGATCGTGCGATGCAAAGCATCTGACCTTCGGAAAAGGCATTGGCACGATAGTGCCGCGACGACTTGCAACGCATTCGCGTTGCGCGGGGTTTCCCCCATGAACAACTTCATCAAGAAGCGATGTCTCAAGTCCAAAGTCTACCAGAGAGCGGTATCTCTCTAATAATTAATAATTTTCAATAAGTTCCGAAATAGAGCTTCGGCGTTTATCTAAACATTTTATTTTTGGGTAGTTTATAGGCTCAAAGTTCAAGAGTGAGTTTTGAGCAATAATGAGTTTTTCGCTGTCAAGTAGGTATTTTATTACATTTCGTGACCAAGAATTAAGCGTCCACAGTATTCTCTGGAGATTAATGAAGAGAGAGCAGAGACGAATTCTATGATGTCTAAAATCTCTACAAGTAGATGATTATATGGCGATCGCTATGCCGACAGAAATTTTAGTTTGTTTTCTGCTGCGTGAAGTGTAAATTATCAAACATTAATTAAATGTTTAGTCGGACTACATAATCAGAAATTAATAGTTAATCTAAATGAGGAATATTGACTTTAGATATTCTGAATTTTTAATAGTTAAAGGCGAATATTTGAGCGATGACATCTCACGAATTACTGACTTTATTTCTACTGCTGAGTCCTGGTATGGCTTTATCCGTGCTGCTCATGCTAACTTTTGCCAAGGGTGGTTAGCTCAAAAACTCAAAATTTGTTGCTAACATCAGAGCCTAACATTTTCGTTGGGCTTAACAAAAATTTAGAGTATAAAATAACTAAGTATAAAACGAAGTGCAAATAATATAAATACAGTTAAATACTGTATTTAGTTCCCAGAGGAATTTTATCGACGCGCGCTATTCGTCTTCAT
>JBCCNG010000507.1:0-3740 GCA_039025955.1 Cyanobacteria bacterium P01_C01_bin.72
CAACATTCTCGCCATGAATTCTTGAACATAGGTCAGGAGTGTAGATTGGGTAAAAACAACTTCTACCTTAAAAATTGCTTGGCGAGATCGCATAATATCTATCACTCTTAATCCAAAGCAAACATCAAATGTGCTATACCTTGCATCAGAATCTGTAAGCGGAAAAGAAAATTGTACAGAACTATCATGCTTCGGTTTATCAATGATTAAATCTCGATCTAGCCTATAGTTGTTAATAACGAGGCTTATGTCGTCTCCCAGAATAATTTCTTGAATATATCCTTGACCTAAATTGGGCTGACAAACCTGAATGCGATCGCTTTTGTCTGAATGCAGCAATCTTGAGTCATTTGTACTTCCCTGTTCAAAACAGTCCGAAAAATCTTCCAATACCAATCGCATTACCATAATGCTAATAAAAATATAATTACAATTTAGAAATTAAACTATTGATAATTATTAGCATTATATGACCGTCTAGCTGGGAGAGACTTGGGTAGAAACAAGAGCCAATCGTCGATTTCTATTGAGATGATAGTAACTGTTGCTAACGAGTTTGAAAAATATTTTGCACCATCGGCTTGTCAACCTTAGCGGCGGCGCGATCTAACTCTTCTACCTCTCCTGCATCTAGCAGCCAGTCTTGAGCCGCAATATTATCCTTGGCTTGGGTGATGTTTTTTGCGCCTGGGATGGGAATTGTGCCTTTGGCGATACACCAGTTGATTGCGACCTGTGCCATGGTTTTACTTCGATGATTGGCGATCGCTTTTACACAGCCGAGTAAGGGTTGAGCTTCGGGAACAAGCCGTTTAAACAATAAGCCTCTTAAACCCCCAGGATAATTAGAGCGATCGCTATATTTCCCTGTCAGAATACCCAAGCATAAAGGACTATAGGCAATTAACTTAATCCCCAACTCGTCACAGGTTTCCTTAATGCCCAATTCAGTTACGGGATCGGTAGATAAAAGAGAATACTGAACCTGGAGGGTTTTAATCGGAATACTGCGGCGACTGAATTTAGCATGAATGCGCTTCAATCGCTGTGTACCGTAGTTGGAAAGACCAATCCCTTTAACCAAGCCCTGTTCGTATAAATCGCCCAAACCATCTAGTAACTGCTCTTCTTGCCAAGGAAAATAGTTTGCCGTTGACCAGTGCATCTGAGCGAGATCGACTCTCCCCATCCTGGTCATTGATGCCTTGGCTGCTTTGACCATCGATTTTGCCGACAGCCGCCAGGGATAAGCAGCTAGCTTAGTCGCCAGACAGATTCGCTCTTTATTTTCTCCTGTGTAGGCTTGCTCAAACTTGCCCAGCAGTTTTTCACTCTGTCCATTTAGCTTACCAGTGCCATAAGAATCTCCTGTATCAAATAAAGTAATGCCATTGCTGACACAGAGATTAAAAACCGACTGTAATTGATCATCCATACTCTCGTCATAACCCCAAAGTAGACGATTTCCCCACGCCCAAGTGCCACAGCCCATTTGCGGCAAAATTAGTTCTTTAGTACTTGACATAATAACTTCTTAAATTAATTTGGTAGGATATAGAAATTAAATTGGCTAATTGGCTAAAATTAGCGAAAGTTACCAGAAATATCGACAATTTAGCTAGTAAACCAGATTATAGATAACCATTAAGATTCTCTCTTTAAACGCAGCTAATTCACATCAGACGTTCTAGATATTTTCACCTAATTCTTTACCTAAATAATTTTTAACCCAGAATATGAACTCCCCACTGCCACTAGGTTCAGTCATTCAAGGTTCGCTAACCAAAGGTTTGGAAATCAGACTACACCCCGACGTATCGGTAGAAGATATGCGAGTTGGTAAATTCTTAGTGGTACAGGGGATTAGGTCACGTTTCTTTTGTCTCTTAACCGATGTTTCTCTAGGCTGTTCCAGCGATCGCATTATTGCTAATCCCCCACCTATTGACGATACTTTTTTACGAGATGTACTGGCAGGAAGCGGTACTTATGGCACGGTAGCCCTGTCCCCCATGCTGATGTTTACGCCGACGGCGACTAACAGCGATTTTCCTACTTTACCCATCGATCCTGATTTGGATACGAATACCAGCTTAGGTTCAATGCAGGCAAACAGTAGCGCCGAGATGGAATTACTGCCTGTCAAGACAATTCCTGCTCATTTTAGCCAGGTTTACGAAGCGACAGAACATGATTTTCGCAGCGTATTTGGTTGGGAAGATGATCCGTTTCGCCGTAATTTTTCTATTGGGCGACCACTGGACATGGATGTCCCTGTTTGTATCGATCTAGACCGCTTTGTCGAACGCAGTAACGGCATCTTTGGAAAGTCGGGAACAGGAAAATCATTTTTAACTCGTCTGCTGTTATCAGGGGTAATTCGCAAGGATGCAGCAGTTAATCTTATGTTTGATATGCACTCCGAGTATGGCTGGGAGGCAATGAAAGAAGGCAAGCAGGTGAGTACGGTCAAAGGATTGCGTCAGCTTTTTCCTGGCAAGGTGATTATGTACACTCTCGACCCCGAATCTACCAAACGCCGAGGAGTTAGGGATGCTCAGGAACTATATCTTAGCTACGATCAGATTGAAATTGCCGACCTGAAATTAGTTTCTGCCGAGTTGGGTTTATCGGAAGCGGCAATGGATAACGCCAACATTCTGGCTAGCGAATATGGCAAGTCTTGGATCATGCGCCTGTTAAACATGACCAACGAAGATATCAAGCTATTCTGTGAGCAAAAAGGTCATGCAGGTTCTATTTCTTCCTTGCAGCGGAAATTACAGCGTTTTGAAACTCTGAAATATATTCGTTCTGCCTGTCCTCATAACTATATCGATCAGCTAATTCAGGACTTGGCGGCGGGGAAAAACGTGATCATCGAATTTGGTTCTCAGGCAAATATGCTTTCTTACATGCTGGCAACCAACATGATTACCCGTAGAATTCATGCTAGCTATGTCAAAAGAGCAGATCATTTTCTGCAAACCAAAAATCCCCTCGATAAACCGCGCCAGCTAGTAATCACGATCGAAGAAGCCCACCGTTTTCTCGACTCAAGCGTCGTTCATCAAACTATCTTCGGCACGATCGCTCGTGAAATGCGAAAATACTTTGTAACTCTACTGGTAGTTGATCAGCGCCCCTCCGGGATTGATAATGAAGTCATGTCTCAGGTTGGTACTCGCGTTACCTGCTTGCTTAACGATGAAAAAGATATCGATGCGATCTTTACAGGAGTATCTGGCGGGGCAAATTTAAAATCGGTCTTGGCTAAATTAGATTCTAAACAGCAGGCGCTAATTCTGGGTCATGCTTTACCGATGCCTGTAGTTGTGCGTACTCGCTCTTATGATGCTCAATACTATCGCGAGATTGGCTGCACCGACTGGGAAGAAATGCCCAACGAAGAAGTATACGCCGCAGCGGAAATAGCTAAAGCTGACTTGGGTTTTTAGGGATTAATAGTATTTATGGGTTAAATATCCGAAGCGGCTTGCAATTGCCGCATTGAGTGTCTCCACTAGGGCTGCTGCCCTCAAGCACATTGCGCGTGATGCGAAGCGAATCCTTCGGGGCTTGTCCGAAGAACTTTAGACTAAGGAATAATGTAAAAATAACTTGAACAATTAGATGGCAATTTGAGGTTTGATAACATAGTTCCATTCGCCATGAAAACTGTTTCGCTCAATAGCAATGTCATTGAGTTGTCGATCTGTAACTTTAATTCCAGTTGGGTA
>JBCCNG010000508.1:0-3727 GCA_039025955.1 Cyanobacteria bacterium P01_C01_bin.72
AGTACCGTCAATAAAGAGGGTAAATGCCATTCAGCTTTGTTCCTTCCCCTAGCGTGAAAATTATCTACTTTGGATATACCGCTAATTGCTTCTGAAATTCCTTTTCTGATTTTGCCTCGATTCCAACCTAATTCTTGTTCTGCTTTTGATTGACTCCCATAACCTAATTCGATTACTATTTGTGCCATAAAACGTCTCCTCGATGACTCTTTGAGCGTTTTAGCAGTTCCTCGTAATATTTGCTTGTATGATTCTGTCCATTCCATAGAAATGAAAAGTGATTGGTTTTTTTCTCCTTCTTCACTTTATCCTTTTATGGATGTTTATTTACTTGGACTCCCCTTATGGACAGTTGGCGATCGCAGTCTAGCCTAAAGAGAGCAAGATTTGAGGGGATTTTGAACGATATAATTTGTAAAGATCTTCAAGATTTATTTATATAAATCCCTATTGAATGAATATTCTGACTAATCTTCTTTTTCCTAAATCTCAGCAGAAACCAGATGCCGACAACGCCAATGGACTACCCGCACTTAATCGTAATCCTCGCGGGATTCAGATCAAATCTGCACCAGAAATAGCCAAGATGCGTCGTTCCAGCAAAATTGTGGCGACAGTACTGAAAGAAATTGAGGCGATCACCAAGCCAGGGATGACTACCGCCGATTTAGATCAATATGCCGAACAGCGGATCAGAGATATGGGGGCAACTCCCAGTTTCAAAGGCTATTATGGCTTTCCTGCTTCTATTTGCGCCAGCGTCAATAATGAAGTGGTACATGGAATTCCTAGCGCGAAAAAAGTACTCCGTCGAGGAGATGTCTTAAAAGTTGATACAGGAGCTTTCTGTGATGGTTTTCATGGCGATTCCTGTATTACCATTGCCGTAGGCAACAAAGTAACCAAAGATGCGGCAAAACTGATCCAGGTGGCACAAGAGGCTCTATACAAAGGGATCGAACAGGTAAAGTCAGGCGCACATCTGTTAGACATTGCTGGTGCAGTAGAAGATCATGTCAAAGCCCACGGCTATAGCGTAGTTGAGCAGTATACAGGTCATGGTGTCGGCAAGAATCTCCACGAAGCACCATCCGTATTTAACCATCGAACCAAATGGATGCCCAATGTCAAGCTAAAAGCAGGAATGACTCTGGCAATAGAACCAATAGTTAATGCAGGTTCTAAACATACCAGAGTGCTGCGCGATCGCTGGACAGTAGTGACGGTTGATAATAATCTTTCTGCCCAGTTTGAGCATACAGTATTAGTCACCAAAACAGGTTACGAGATTTTGACAGATCGTCATTTAGTTTAGAGACTTTTAAATCTTACTCTTAATTTTAGATCTGACAAATAATTAACTGGCACTTTCTGAATTATATTGCGTCATGTTGTTGATAATATAGCTGGAATCAACTTTACAGTTGTAATCTACAGTTGCAATTTTTAGCCAAACCAAACCATTGGCTATCTGGATGTATAGTCGTTGCCATAACTCAATTGGGTATGCCGAAAAAAGCTCAGCACCTCTCTGGTTTAATCAATTTTGATACGTTCTTATTTGTTCGTTTGGGGGACTAGGAATTAGGGATTAGAAATAATTTATATCAGTTTTATTTGTCTCATTCTCATGAGAAATGACTATGCGTTTACATCTAGAATATTAGCGACAATAAACTCAAAACTCATAAGCTTAAAATAATTATGTTTTTCTCAAAATCATTCCTCAAAACTTTTGCTGCGACCCTAGCCATTGCGTCCTGTACTGTGGGCAGTATCCACACTATCGCTAAAGCTCAAGGAGGATCTGGTCTAGTCCTTTTTGGCAACAGAGATGTTGATATTCTGAGCTATTTTCTTGACTTTGGTGGTATTGCCGATAATCGCGATCGCTATCGTCTCAGAATTCCCTCCAAGAAACTGGAAAATGGGGTAACGCAGTTTGTTATTTCTTACCCCGACTATTTTGATGGCAAATTTAACACAGACAAGATTGAAGTCAGGCTCAATGGCAAAAAAGATAACTCCCTACCGCTTAAAAATGTATTTTGGGATGAAGAAAACTACTTTTTGCAAATTGATTTAGCACAGCCGTTAATAGATCCCAAAAAAGTAGAAATAGTGATGTCCAGCGTCAAAAACCCTGATGTCGGCACTTATTATTTTTATGGTCGGGTAGTGCCTGCGGTTAATGTCCCTGTCCCCGAAACAGTTGGTGCTTGGGTAATTAGTATCAACCCTTAATCATTAGACATTGAGCATTGAACATTGAACTGAAGCAGGGGGCTGATTTATAACCGTTGTTTACAGCCGTATCAGTAGTTATGTTGTAAAATTTAAGATTGTGGCTTTTTGTCAAGCACATTAACTGTAGTTAAGAGAGGAAATAATCAGTGACACAGCGTACTTTGGGGGGAACTTCCCGCAAGCAAAAAAGAAAGTCTGGCTTTCGCGCCCGCAAGCGCACCAGCAACGGTAGAAGAGTAATTTCGTCTCGTCGTAAAAAAGGTCGCCATCGTTTAGCAGTTTAATTTGATTATTGTAAGTTGGGACTACCAAAAACCCATCGGCTGAGAAATCGCCAAGATTACAGGGCTGTTTACGGGCAGGGTCTCCGTCGTTACAGTCCTCATCTGACTTTGATTGCGCTGAGAAATCGCCATAATCAGGGTACGGATTTTACGACTGCAACCAGCTTTGGCATTTCCATCAGCAAAAAGGTTAGTAAAAAAGCAGTAGTTCGTAATCGAATTAAAAGACAAATTAAAGGGGCGATTAGATGCTGTCTCCAAGGAATTGAGCCTGGCTGGAAGATCGTCATTGTCGTTAAGCCCAAAGCAATTGAATGCAAATATGAACATTTTTTGCGAGAATTAGAAGAGTTATTAAAACAAGCAAAAATAATCAATGGGTATTAAGGAAGAAGTTTATTACGAAGGTGGCCCCCACATTGGGGATTTAATTTTTAATATATTTTTGGCATTTACAGTAATCTGCATTCCCCTAACGGTTGGGGCAATTGTTCGCGCCTTGTGGCTCCGCTATCGAATTACTGACCGTCGGATCTGTGTGATCGGTGGTTGGCGAGGCACCCAGAGAACCGATATTATCTATTCTGAGGTGATTAAGGTAGTAAAAGTTCCTAGAGGTGTTGGTTTGTGGGGCGATCTTGTGATTACCCTAAGAGATAAAAGCCGCTTAGAAATGCGTGCTGTACCTCAGTTTAGAGAAATCTACGACTACATTTCTGAGAAGGCAGCAGACAAGACAGGCAGACCTCTTGAGGCAATCAGAGTTAACTAGTTTACTAACCCAAGTTAGAGTTTTGATCGGTTTTCCTCACGGGTGATCGACTAAACTGAGTTGACAACTATAGTTATTTCGTAACCGGCTGGACAGATTAAAAAATGGATTTTGGTATCGGCTTCCTTTCAAACAACATCATGCTCCCCATCCTAGATTTTTTCTATGGATTAGTGCAGAGTTATGGTTTTGCAATTATTGCTTTGACATTAGTGATTCGCTTAGCGGTAGTTCCCCTAAGTGCAGGACAAATTCGCAACATGCGGAAAATGAAAATTGTCCAGCCTTTAATGAAGGAGAAACAAGAACAGATCAAGCAAAAGTATAAAAACGATCCTGAGAAACAGCGAGAAGAACAAGCCAAGATTATGCAGGAATTTGGCAACCCTTTGGCGGGATGTCTACCTTTAGTCTTACAGATGCC
>JBCCNG010000509.1:0-3711 GCA_039025955.1 Cyanobacteria bacterium P01_C01_bin.72
TCCATTTTATTACTGCCGCGATCGCTTCTTGAACAACGCTTTTCTTGAAATAAGTTATGGTAATTACCATAATGGCGAGATAAATCTTACTACATGCGGCACAGCGCGTAGCGCAACGAGTCCTTTTGGACTCGCCCCTCGAAGAGGGGCAGGGGCGATAGCCCCGTGTCGTTAGACGATATCCGAAGGTGTACCATATGCGAAGCGGTATCCTTTAGGACAAAGGGCATAACATATCCTTTAGGACTGGCAAAGCTTTGCTTTGTGTGTCTTTGTGCTCTCTGCCCTGACGCGATATGCGGAGCGATATCCTTTAGGACGTAAGGAGCAAATCCTTTAGGGCTGCCCTCTGCCTTCAAACGATCATCTTCGTACCTCATGAATCTGATAACCGCCATAACAATTGCTCGGTTATTTCAGTATGGCTTTTTGACGTTGCGACCTTATTTCTAGATATACTAATAAGGCATTAACGTCGGCGGGGTTCACGCCACCAATACGGCTTGCTTGACCGATAGTTAAGGGTTTGACCTGATTTAATTTTTCCCTGGCTTCCATGCGTAGGGTATCTACCGTTAAATAGTCTAAATCCTGGGGTAGTCTCAGCTTTGTGTGTTTGGCTAATTGATCGATCTGTAGCTGCTGGCGTTTGATATAGCCAGAGTATTTGATATCGATTTCTGCTCCCTCTGTTTCGGCAATATTTAGTTGGGGGTTATCTAAGCCATGTTGCTTCAAGTCGGCATAGTGAAACTTAGGACGGCGCAATAGTTCAGCTAAGGTGATCGAGCCTTTAATTTTTTGCTGAGTCTGTTGGGCGATCGCCATTCCTACGGGTTCATGTTCCTTAATCCGAGTCTCGTGGAGTCTTTCTTTTTCTGCCGCAATTTTTTCTTGCTTCTCGGTGTATAGCTGCCAACGGCGATCGTCAATTAAACCTATTTCTCGACCCAGGGGAGTCATACGGCGGTCAGCATTATCGGAACGCAAAATCAAACGATATTCTGAGCGACTGGTTAACATACGATAGGGTTCACGCAGATCTTTAGTACAGAGATCGTCAATTAAAGTACCGAGATAGCTTTGCTCCCGGGCCAAGACTACTTCGGGTTCACCTCGGACAAACTTAACTGCATTAATTCCCGCAACCAAACCTTGTCCTGCTGCTTCTTCATAGCCAGTTGTACCGTTGATCTGTCCCGCGCTATATAGCCCTTCAACCTTTTTAGTCATCAGCGTCGGATAACACTGAGTTGCAGGAATAAAATCGTATTCCACCGCGTAAGCAGGACGCAGCATAACACACTTCTCTAGCCCAGGAAGCGTCCGCAACATGGCAAGCTGAAGTTTTTCGGGTAATCCTGTGGAAAAGCCCTGAATATAGAGTTCTGGAATCTCTCTGCCTTCTGGTTCAATAAAGATCTGATGACTTTCTTTATCGGCAAAACGAACAATTTTGTCTTCAATACTAGGACAGTAGCGAGGGCCTTTGGCATCAACCCAACCGCCATATACAGGAGACAAGTGCAGATTATCGCGAATGATTTTATGAGTCTCGGCGGTGGTACGAGTTAGATAACAGTTCATTTGTTCTCTTTCGACCCAGGCAGCAGGATCGAAGCTAAACCAGCGCATCTCCTCATCGGGTGGCTGGGGTGTCATCTTGCTGTAGTCTACCGATCGCTTGTCAACTCTGGCGGGCGTTCCTGTTTTTAGTCTGCCCGTCTCGAAGCCCAACTGATTGAGGGTTTGGGTTAAACCTGTGACGGCAAATTCTCCTGATCGTCCCGCATCCATTGATTTATTGCCGACCCAAATCTTGCCACCTAAGAAAGTTCCTGTGGTCAGAATTACTGCTTTAGCCCCAAAGCATGTCCCAAAATAAGTCTCGATGCCGCGCACCTCATCGTTTTTACCCAGCACTAAGTCTGTGACCATTCCCTCGCGGATGCTCAAGTTTTCCTGATTCTCCACAATCTGCTTCATCACCGCTGCGTATTCCCGCTTATCGGTTTGCGCCCGTAATGCCCACACCGCAGGGCCACGAGAGGCGTTTAAGACTCGCTTTTGAAGATAAGTGCGATCGCTGACTTTGCCAATCTCGCCCCCTAAAGCATCAATTTCATGGGTTAACTGAGATTTCGCGGGACCTCCCACCGCAGGGTTACAGGGTTGCCACGCAATACGATCTAAATTTAACGTCAGCATCAGAGTGCGACAGCCTAACCTAGCTGCGGCTAAAGCTGCCTCGCAGCCCGAATGTCCACCACCGACAACAATAATATCAAATTCGTCTTGAAAATCTACGGGATGAGATACGGTCATATTGATTAACGATTAAAACAGGAAATTTAATCTAGTTTCCTGCAATTGCTTGCTATATCAGAACTTGGTTATGAAGTTAATTGTAACGTATCCCATGGTTTAGCTCTGTTTTGTGACAGCTTAGGGTTATGTGCTGTTTATCAATCGCTTTTAGCTATCAGCTATCAGCTTTTGAGATGTTTTCAGGAATTCAAACTGAAATATGGCGATCGCAACTCATTTACTATGGTATTTATTACTTTTTTACCGAGTACTGCCCTAATCAGTATATTTGCGTCAAGGAAAATTTTTGTTTAAGTCGCTATAAAATTTGTCAATTATTTCCCTGGCGTAGTTGACGATATTCCTCTACGAGTTCGACTTCTGTGATTACCTTTTCAGCCAACAGCCGATCTAACTTCTCTGCTGCCATTTGCAAAGATTCCAATTCTGCTTGTTTTTGTTAATTTCTAATATTTTTAAGTTTTAAATTCTGTACCTCCAAACAATAGGACTTAGAGCATTTGTTACTCCTTACTTTTTACTCACGACTTAGAGAAGACAAAGATTAATTAAAACACCTACAGATTGTTATCAGTATGTTAAATATCAATTGTTTTCTTTTCCCAATCTTAGTGAACATGATGCTTTCTCTGAACTCATTTAGGAATACTATATAAACCGCGTCCATATTCAAAACTGGAGTTTCAAGGCAACCCCTTTTCCCTTTCCCCCTTTCCCTTTAACCTAACAACAGACAAGTTAAAACTAATAGTTTCAAAGTGGATGGGGTTTACTTTTGCCGCAGCTCTTCATGTAAATAAATCTTGATATGACGATCGCGACTCATGAAAACTATCTAAGGTGAGAACAAGCAAACTTAAGTCTTATACTTAGAATTCTTATACTCAGAATGAGCGCAATCTCCGTAATTTATTCTCCAGAATTTCTAGAACACGATACAGGCTATGGACATCCAGAAAAGGCAAAACGCTTAACCGCAATTACCGAGGCTTTAAAAACTGTATCCTGGCAGCAGCAAATAGAATGGCTGTTACCGACTCCTGCTGAGTCAAATCAAGTACTGTCCTATATTCGCCAGATTCACACCCCCGAACATATTGAACGGATCAAACAGGTTGCGGCACAGGGGGGAGGACATTTGGACGGAGATACAACAATTTCCCGCCGTAGTTACGACGTAGCGCTACTAGCAGTCAGCGCTTGGCTGGATGGCGTAGATCAGGTGTTAAAACAGCGCCCTACCTTTGTTATGGCACGTCCCCCAGGACATCATGCGACTCCAGAACAAGCTATGGGTTTTTGTCTCTTCTCTAATGCGGCGATCGCCGCTCATTATGCTCTAACTAAAGCAAATGTCAAGCGAGTGGGTATTTTAGATTGGGA
>JBCCNG010000510.1:0-3702 GCA_039025955.1 Cyanobacteria bacterium P01_C01_bin.72
AAATATTATCTATATTGGATTGGGATTTGTTTTAGTGGCATTGACCTGGATTACAGGAGAAAATCAAGTTCCTCTTTTTTTACCTTTGCTGTTAATTATGGTAATTAGAGGTTGCTTAACTTTTAAATTGCTTGGTTCATTTATCGTTGCTGTCATCTCCATTACATGGTATTTGGGCACTCTTTATCTGGCGGTAAAAAATAGTTTCAACGATCTAGACGTACAGCAAATACCAGCAATCGTCAGCCCTGGAATAGAGCCTGAAATTCTTTATCAGCTTTATTCTAATGAGGAACAACTAAAAACTTTGACTACTAACATGGCAATTAATATAACCATGCTATTTTGCCTAATTACGGTCTTTGTTTTTATTTTAGTTAATGCTTTAATGTCAGAATATCGTTCTCGCCAAGAATTAAGATTAGTCAATCAACAATTGAGAGAATATGCTTTGTTAATTGAAGATAGAGCCATGTTACAGGAACGCAATCGGATTGCTAGAGAAATTCACGATTCATTAGGACATTCTTTGACTGCTTTAAACATACAGTTAGCTAATGCTGTATTATATTTACGCTCCAATCTCAATCGCAGTGAAACCTTTCTTACTGAAGCAAAAAAAATGGGTTCTTACGCTCTCCATGAAGTACGTCAGTCTGTATCCGCACTGCGTTCAGATCCCTTGCAGGGCAAGTTGTTAAACGTAGCAATTTTAGATTTAGTTGAAGATTTAAAATATCGGACTGAAATTATAGTTAACTATCAAAACGAAATTACTCGACCCTTACCCCAAGACATTACTACTACGGTTTATCGTATTATCCAGGAGGCTTTGACTAATGTAACCAAGCATTCGAGCGCGACAGAAGTAAATATCTCATTACAATTAATCGCTGGAGAGCTTAAAGTAACAATACAGGATAATGGTAAAGGCTTCGATCCCCAAGAAAATACAACTGGATTTGGTCTCAAAGGAATGTACGAAAGAGCGATCGCTTTAGGAGGAAAATTTGATTTAGTTAGTATGCCTGATCGAGGATGTCAAATTATCGCCACAATACCCTTTATTAAATAACCGATGTTATGCACTAATCAATTGTCAGAATAGGTAGTGGGTAGTGGGTAGTAGGTAAGAGGTAGCGTATAGTAAATTAGATGATGAGTTCGACTAGCAATTAACAATTAACAATTAACCCTAAAAATTACAATTAATAGCCAATGATTCGGATTTTGCTTGTAGACGACCAAACAATTATTCGCCAGGGATTAAAAAGCTTGTTGGAATCTCAAGCAGACTTTGAAATTGTTGGGGAAGCCGAAAATGGTAAAATTGCGATCGCTTTGGTCGAACAACTTTACGAAACGCCCCAACAACCAGATTTAATTCTCATGGACATAAGAATGCCTGTGATGGATGGTGTATCGGCAACTCAAAAGCTAATGAATAAGTTCGACGAGATTTCAGTGTTAGTATTGAGTACCTTTGACGATGATGAATATATTACTAAAGCAATGCAGTTTGGGGCGAAGGGATACTTACTCAAAGATACACCCCTCGAAGAAATAGCCGACGCAATTAGGGCTGCCGTCAAAGGATATACTAGTTTGGGTCCTGGTTTATTCCAGAAATTTATCGCCCAGTCCGATCCAGATCGATTTAGTACCTCATCTGAATTACCTCCAGCTTTAAAAGCTCTCAGCCCTAGAGAAAAAGAAGTTTTATCCTTGATTACTAAAGGTGCAAACAACAAAGAAATTGCTGGGCAACTATATATCTCAGAAAGAACGGTCAAAGCTCATATTACTAGCATTCTCAGCCAATTAAACCTACGCGATCGCACTCAAGCTGCTATTTTGGCTTCCCAATACAAATTGGACGAGAAGAAGTAACGTTAAAGACAGAAAAGACAACTATTCCGTCCATCATTCCTGGTCGGATTGAACGGTCTCGAAGCTTGCCGTTTTTATCCGTCAATACATTATAAGTAATAAGGCAAATTTGATTACACATTTTAATCTCCCTTTGCCCTTTTCCCTTTTACCAGCCTCGACCGAGAAATTAATTTTGCAAAGGTACTTACTAAGTCCGATTTGCCAAAGATACTATAAATTTAAAACTCGAAATCAACTCAAACTCTACTACCCACCACCTACTAACCATTAGATGGCGCTACCTCCCCTGACAGATCGAGAGCGTGCGTAACATCAGTTAACTGATAAATGAGCTAAATGAGCAACGTACTTTAGTCCAGTTTTGTTCATTCAATTTATGTACCTTTGTACGATCAGAGATTGGACGTTAGATCGAAGTCAGGAAAGATTGAAAGGCATAGGATAAGCATATCAACCTAGTTTTTTGTTACCAAAATCTATGATGGAGTTTGAATTAGTTTTACTAAAAACAGCAGTAAATGACTTCAAAGATAAATTTTTAAATCGCGAGCCTACGGGATAGATTTTTTTCAATCCTGACTTTTAGTAATCAGACTGGTCAAGGTTTCAATCACGCGATCGCCTTCAATTGGCACAACATCTTTCCCATGCATCATTTCTTGCAGGATCACAAAATAAATCATTGTCCCCATCATCACTCGCACCGCAGCTTCGGGATCTTCTAATTTTAATGCAGGATGAGATTTGAAGTACTTAGTCATAATTTCAATAGCGGGTTTAGCCACATTATTAACGTAAGCTTTGGCTAATTCTGGAAAACGCCCAGACTCGCCAATTACAATCCGCATAAAATCTTGTAAAGAGCGATCGCTTTGGGCATTAGCTAGCATTTTAGTTGCCATTGCCGATAAAACTACCTGGGGATCTTGCTCTAATAATTGAGGTTTTTCTAGACCCATCATTGTCTGGAATTTACCTTTAACCAAATCCTGCATTACTGCATTGAATAGGTTTTCTTTATCGCCAAAATGACTGTATACCGTCGCTTTAGAAACTCCTGCTGACTTGGCTACTTTATCCATGCTAGTGCCAGAGTAGCCGTTTTGCAGAAACTCTTTCATTGCACCTTGTAAGACGGCTTTTGTCTTCGCTTCTGATTTCGTTAGATCGGTTTTTGTCATATTTAGTTCAAAAAAGCCTTGCTAAACTATTTAGTTTAGTGTAGCATGACAATAATTAAACTAAACAGTTTAGTAGAACAAAAGTAGCTATTTTAACAATCATGGAATATACAGCAGATAACAAAACAAAATCTAGCAAACCTCTGGTAAGGAAAATCCCCGCATTAATTATTGGTTTGGCTTTACTGATTGGAGGGGTAACAGTTTATCGCCTAACACAGGCAAATACTTATGAGTCGGAAGTACCAGTACAGACAATGCCAGAAATCAGAACCGTCACCGCATTGGGTAGATTAGAACCTAGTGGTGAAATCATCACGGTGTCAGTATCCTCTTCCTCTGAAGGAAATCGGGTTGAAGAATTATTAGTCAGAGAAGGAGAAGAAATAACCCAAGGTCAAACCATCGCCGTTTTAGACAGTCGCGATCGCCTGGAGGCAGCCCTAAATCAGTCTCAAGAACAGGTAAGAGTAGCACAGGCAAATTTAGATCTTGTCAAAGCAGGGGCAAAAACAGGAGAAATCAGGGCGCAAGAAGCAACCATCGCTCGAATCGAAGCCGAAAGAAGCAACGATATTATGGCTCAAGAAGCGACCATATCCCGCATCAAAGCCGAAGTAAATAACGC
>JBCCNG010000511.1:0-3701 GCA_039025955.1 Cyanobacteria bacterium P01_C01_bin.72
AAAAGCGATCGCTTTGTATACTAGCGTTAAAACTGTGCAGACAAAGAGTTAAAAATGAATCATAAGTATCAAGTTACTATTGCTTGGAGTCAAGAAGACGAATGCTATTGTGCTTATCTACCTAATTTTATCGAAGAAATTATGCAGCCTGTTACTCACGGAGATACTTACCAATCAGCTTTACAGAATGCTTTAGAAGTCATGGATGAATTGATTTTACATCTAAAAGCAGAAGGGAAATCACTACCAGTTATTAAGTTGGTTTCTGCTTAATTAATCTTCTATTTTGCGATCGCTATACTGAAAAGAAAGGGCGATCACTTTGATTTAAGTAAACAGCTTCTTAGTTCATTATCAAGACTAGTTTAATAGTGCGATCAAGATATTATCGTAAATACGATCGCGATCTAAGACCTAGATTAGAATGATAATTATCATAAAAAACAAAGCTTTTCCATATACTTATGAAATTTAGATTTTTCTTCAGAAAGGAAGAAAGAAAAAATAATAAACTACTGTAGGATACAATTGCTCTAAGAACAAAGATAAAAATAAAAAATGATTATCAATTAAGAACCAATCTAATTTCAATGCTGGATGGAGATTGGCAAAAAGCAGATGAATCAATAATTGGTCGTGCCAGATTTTGTGATCCAGGACGATCCTATAGTTATTATTGTTATAAAGCAATAATCAACTGGAAGAAAATCAACAAAATAATTTAAGATAGCAATCGCACTTCTCATTCTCTGCGCCTTTGCGAGAAAAATGATCAGGAAATTTGTATACAACTTTTCTTCTAAAAGCGATTACGTAGCTAGCCAAAGGCATCGCTCTTGGAAAAAGGTATGTTCGGATTTTGGTTAAAATTAAGTAACACAATCAATCGTCGAACATACCCAATAAATTTAAATTGTTAATAGTCAATAGTTGACTGCTTAAGCATCATCTAGCGCCACGATACCAGGAAGAGTTTTGCCTTCGAGCAACTCTAAACTTGCACCACCACCAGTAGAAATATGGCTCATTTTCTCTGCTACACCAACTTTTTCTACCGCAGCTACGGAATCACCACCACCAATAATGGTCACGGCATCAGATTTGCCCGCTAGAGTATGAGCGATAGCTTCTGTACCCGCAGCAAATTTATCGAATTCAAATACACCCATAGGGCCATTCCAGATCACGGCATTACAGTCAGCCAAAGCATCTTGGAATACTTTAATGGAATCAGAACCAATATCTAATCCCATCCAGCCATCAGGAATTTCGTTGATGCTCACAGTTTTGGCATTTGCATCAGGAGCAAAATTATCGGCAACTACCACATCAGTAGGTAAAAGTAACTGTACACCTTGCTCTTTGGCTTTAGCTTCCAAAGACTTAGCGAGTTCTAGCTTATCTTCTTCTACCAAGGACTTGCCAACGCTCAAACCACGGGCTTTATAGAAAGTAAAGATCATCCCGCCACCGATTAGTAGCTTGTCACATTTATCGAGTAGAGTTTCGATTACGCCAATTTTACTAGAAACTTTAGAACCGCCAATAATTGCCGCTAAAGGACGCTTAGGATTATCTACCGCATCTTGTAAATAGTCTAATTCTTTCTCAATTAGGTATCCAGCCACGCTGGGACTCAAATACTTTGTTACCCCTTCTGTCGAAGCGTGAGCGCGGTGTGCTGTACCAAAAGCCTCGTTGACATATAGATCAGCGTTAGCCGCTAGTTGCTTAGCAAATTCAGGATCGTTGCTGGTTTCTTCGCTATGGAAACGGAGATTTTCCAGCAGGATGACATCACCATTCTTCATCGCGCTAACGGTGGAAGCAACGGCATCACCAACGCAGTCATCAGTCTTAACAACCTCTTGTCCCAACAATTGAGAAAGTCTTTGCGCTACTGCACTTAAGCGTAACTCTTTTTTAACTGCTCCTTTAGGACGACCCATGTGGCTACATAGGATCACCTTAGCACCTTTACCAGTCAGATCTTTGATAGTTGGTAATGCAGCTTTAATCCGAGTATCATCAGTGATGCTACCACTATCATCTTGAGGAACATTAAAATCGGCTCTTACTAAAACTCTTTTTCCAGAGACATCTGCTTCGGTCAAACTCGCGACAGTCTTCTTCGCCACTACGATATTCCTCCTAAGTGCTTGTTAAATAAATTAATAAAAATTACCCAAGTCTAAAGATAAATTTAGTTAGATTTCTAAATCTGGGGCTAGGATTAATCTACCAGAGGGTCTGCACGAAAGGAAGCACCTTGTATAGTAATTATTCCTCCGTGTCTTAGGGCGATCGCTGCTACATGTTAGATTACTGAACGTTAGTTTGACGAAAAATATTTTTAGCTCATTTGAACGGCGTCAGAGGCTTTTCTTTTGAATTAGCCTACTCATCAAAACACAATAAAAAATCGCTGCTCACAATAACCAAGCTAGTGCGCAAGCTATTATTGTGAAAAGCGATCGCCTGATTCAATTCAAGCTTTACAACCCTTCTAAGGGAACTTGCAAAAATCGCGCTAATTCTGCACCTTGATTTTCTAGTGTAGAAAGAGCAATAGGCTCACCGACACGAGTTAAAGGAAGATCTCTTCTTTTCTTGGCGCGTAAGTATAAAGCACGCTTGGGACTCAATCCTTCTCTAATTTCGGCTTTTACCGACTGTACATCTGAGATGGGAAACTCAACTTCTACCTGACGGTTTTTTCCTGGATATCCTTGACGAAAGATGGTTACTTTGCCATTTTCTTGATTAAATTCGTTGTAGCCCCCGCCAACATTCCACAACAGCAGCAGCCAAAGGTATGTTGCCAGCAGTGAACCAGCTACACCATAGAAGGTTAGCGCCACTCCTTGAGGAATAAATTGTAGTTGGCTGGTATCAGAGACAATCAACAAATTAATTTTAAAATAGCTTGATAAACCAGCTAACAAGAATCCAACTCCACCGATAGTAACAATCACTGCCCACAGCAAGTTGCTAAATCTGCGAGAGCCAAGAACGTCCTGCCTCAAAATCGTCTGTTGTTGAGTCTTGTTGGTTGTTGTCATGGTTGTCTTAAACTCAATTGAAGTATCTAAATTATCTTAAAGCTGAAAAATATAGCGTATCCATATTCTATTTTTGCACTCAGGATAGAGAAAAATACAGTTAATCTAAAGTAATCTAAAGAGTCAACATCATCTACGCGAAATCCCCATCTCCACTTGATTCATGAGTCAAGTATGTCATTTTGTAAATTTTTTGCTAATAATTATTTAATAACCCTTTGCTATCAGAACAGGACAAAATTCTCTGTTCCTACTTGTCTTTATGCCCTGCATATCATGAACTACGTGCTATTTTAAAGTAGCGACTAAGGTACGATAGCCAGATTTACTCTGTAACAGTATCTTAAGAAGTTTTTCAGCTGATGTCAGGAAATATAGTCTGGTAATCTGGTAAAGTTTTATAAAACTGAGTGCTTCTCAAGACCATATTTTGAGCAAGCGATCTCAAGGCATAATAGAAAACTATGTTTTGGCAAATCTTGCAACTTTAAAACACATATCTAAGCAAGAGGATTAAAAATTATGACAATAGCAGTAGGACGCGCACCAGCCAAGCGCGGTATCTTTGATGCCGTTGATGACTGGCTCAAGCGCGATCGCTTTGTATTCGTAGGCTGGTCTGGTATCCTTCTTTTCCCC
>JBCCNG010000512.1:0-3679 GCA_039025955.1 Cyanobacteria bacterium P01_C01_bin.72
AAGAAGAATGAAGGTTCGATAATATTTTTCTGATTTTGTTCAGAATAAGCTATGTATCGATCAATTGCCAAGTCATCTACTGGGTAGTTATCCGTGTTCAGAACTGAGCTGTCTTTTTTTTTGCTCAAACCAATACCAAAAGGCGATGCGCGGTTGTCCTGAGAATTAACTCTAGCAGAAAAATTAATCACACTTTTTGACTCAGAGCATTCATCTGATAACCAAATAATTGCTAGATAAAGGTTGTCTAAAAAACAAATTTGAGATCGCGTCCCCTCCGATTTGCTGACAATTGTTGTATCGGCAAAATACAATCCAAACTTCTTCAAAACCGATATGGCTTGAGCGCCATCTTGGACGCATACGAAAAGACGGTCAACTTCAAGAAATGAATTATTTTTTTGACTCAAATTTACTTTAGTCTTATTATCTTGCAGAACAGTTGTTTGACTGCGATCAATTTTAAACGAGGATTTATAAGTAGCTATCATATATTTTTGGTGTCTATCTATTCTTCATGGATAGAGAGTTGAGATTATTTTTAAGTAACCCGAATGTCACTTGACATAAATCGGGCAATACATCCTCGACAAACGTTTTTCTCAAGCAATTTTGCTTTCTTAACAACTCACATAGCGATTATCTCATTATCAAGAATTACTTTCAATAAGATCTTTGTTAAGAAATGATGACATGATTCTGATCAAGAAAATTTGCGGAAATTAAGCTCAAAATTTTATCTTGCTCATTTCCCCGATAATTAATTTGAAACAATTCAGAAATAATGATAGTAATTAAAGAAGTAAATCCCAGTTAATTTTGATAGTTAAAATTGCCTACTACAAATCGATTTGGCGCTTGGTCAGTAACGTTTCTATCAAATGCAAATTATTGCTAACAATGAAATCGGTATAAATACGTATTTTTCTCAAGGTAGTAACTGTTGCGTAATTGTGCTCCAAAATTTGTTAAAACTAGTATAGAAATTCCCACGCAAATGTATGAGTAGCCAATCGCAACCAACTACTACGAAAATTGTAAATTTCAATTATCAGGATCTGAACTCTCAACAGCGTTCGGAGATCGAGCGGGCTACTGCTGCTATTCGAGAAAGACTGAGAAAGGCGGCTCAAGACATTTGGGAAATTGGTAGAATGCTGAGTGAAGTTCAGTCGCAGCTTCAGCGAGGGCAATTTGACGACTGGATTAAAAGCGAATTTGATTGGAGTCGTCGCACTGCATACAAATTCATTAGCGTTTACAAACGATTCGATCACAGCATTAACCTTGAAGAAGTAAACATCGCTACCTCCGCACTATACTTATTAGCAGCGGAATCCACCCCAGAAGAAGTCCGTGAAGAATTTATTCAAAAGGCTCAAGAAGGAGAGAAAGTCACCCATCAACAAGTATTGAGAGTAGTCAAAAAGGCTAAAGCAGAATCTACAGAAAACCCTCAAGAATCTTCACAGGTAGACAATCAAGAAAGCGAGCCTCAATCTCAAAAGGCGATCGCTTTAACCGATTCCCTCGAAAAACCCCTAACCGTCTCTACTTTAGATACAAACCCCACAACACAGCCCAAACTAATTATAGAAAGTGGCTGGTATCAACTCCCATCAAGTCACCATCTCTTTTGTGGCGACACTGCATTACCAGAATTCACCAATTGTACCCCTTATAGTACTCTAGCGATCGCCATTACTACCGATGATTGGGCACATGATTGGCTGATTGAAAAAGCCAAAACAGTCGTTGTCTTTCCCGAGTCAGAATACGACAGGCAAAAACTAACGGGCTTAATTGTCATGTTTTCTGCTGCTGAAGACAAAATCATTCTTCCCTGGCTACCCCATCCCGAAATGATCGCTATCGCCTACCAGCTAGGCAGACAAGTCTATGCTGGCGATGTAGATATCGCCAAATGTCAGGCTGCGGTGGACTTTTTAGGTAATAAGTAACAGGCATTGCTGACAAGTTAAGACAAACTAGTTTTAGTCAACTACTATGGATAGTGCCTTTCATTTTTACATAACTCTAAATGTGGACTAGAGCTAATACTTTTGACGAACGCTATATTCCAGTAGGAATTCCTGAGAATAGCTTAAAAGCTTATAGCTGATAGCTGATAGCTTAAAGCTAAAGACGATTTGACAAACAACACACACCTTTAACTTGTCACAAATGAGTAACAGGTAACAGTTTTGCTTAGTTTTGCTTCTCCGCTTCCTCAGCCACTAAGCACCTCAGCACCTAGTTCCTTTCCTCTAACTGCTTGGCAATCTCTTCTGGTGACATATTTTGCACTTCGGCTAAAAGCTCCTCAATTGTGGCTAATTCTGCGGCATCGGGTTGCTGCTCGATAACGTTAGCTGCTAAATTTCTCACTGTGGGAGTTTCTGCCAGAATGGTATTCATAGCTAATTCGACGTTAAACGTTTCCCTGATGCGGGAGATAGTTTGAATTGCCAGCAAAGAATGTCCGCCCAATTCAAAAAAGCTATCATTCACGCCTACCCGATCTATACCTAATACTTGCTGCCAAATTTCGGCGATCGCAATTTCTGTTTCGTTACTGGGCGCAACATATTCTGTGGTTAGGTTAGGGCGAGAATGTTGCTCGATATTATTTACTTTAGTTACAGCCTCGTCTTCAGGAGTCGATGGCAACCAGCGATCAATTCTAGTTTGTAAATCACCTTTAGAAACAATTACCTGACTTCCAGCAGAGAGAGCTAATATCTTTTCTGTCGCTTCTCCCACCTCTTGAGGAGTCAAACTATATTCTGAGAGACTAGCACCAATACCAGAAATATTTTGTTGCTCCGTTTCTGTCTGACAAGCATCCCAGTTGACACTAAACCAAGGAGTATTATTCTGAAGTAAATTATTTTGTCCCTCGACAAAAGCATCTAAATAACAATTCGCTCCCGCATAAGCAGCCAAACCCAAACCTCCGAGAATAGAAGATAGAGAAGACTGTACTAAAACAAAATCTAGCTGTTTATCTGCCAGACATTCAGCCAAAATATGTAAGGGATTAATTTTAGTCTGGTAGTTATATTCCCAGTGACTAGATTTTAATTCGCTAATAACACTTGCAGAATTTTGATTAGTCATGGGCGTAGAGTAAAAGACCCCATCTATTTCTCCTAGTGATGATTCTACTTCGGCGATCGCATTGCTAACGGCTTCCTGATTATTAATATCTACTTGGATTTTAATAGAGCAAATCTCATCTGCTCCCTCCTCCTTCTGCCTTCTGTCTTCTACATCACCAACGAAAACCACTTGGGCATTAAACTTATCCTGTAAATACTCAGCCCAAACTCTACCCAAACCACTATCTATACTACCAAAGATTAAATACACCCCTTGCGATCGCAGACGACTTTTATCACTAGTCAAAGTGATATTTTCATAAGTTTTTTGCCAACGGCGATCGTATCTATAGGCAATAGATGAATTATTGGGAGTAAGTATTTCGCTAATAAGATAGTCTAAATCTTTATTATCAAGACTACCTTCTGCCCTCTGCGTTTTTTCAAAGCGATCAACATCTACTACTCGACAATTTAGCTGGGGATATTCCTGGCTTATAACTGTAGCTATTCCTGAAATAGTAGAGTTGTTCAACTTAACGTATTCTGCACCAATAATATCATTTAGATTGTTTACC
>JBCCNG010000513.1:0-3675 GCA_039025955.1 Cyanobacteria bacterium P01_C01_bin.72
AACTGCACTGGTAGAAGTCCAAGAACCAGGTTTTTGTACTCCTCGCATGACCATACACATATGACTAGCCTCTACTACTACCGCTACACCTTTGGGTTGCAATAATCCTTGGAGTGCATCGGCGATTTGGGCGGTTAATCTTTCCTGTACCTGTAAACGTCGTCCGTACATTTCGCAAATACGAGCAATTTTGGACAGTCCGATTACTTTCCCATCGGGAATATAAGCTACGTGAGCGCGACCGATAATGGGTAATATATGGTGTTCGCATGAGCTAAATAGGTCGATATCACGAACTAAGACCATTTCGTTAGCATTTTCGTGAAACACTGCTCCATTGAGCAATTCGTCTAAGGATTGACTATAACCAGAAGTTAAAAACTTGAGGGCTTTGACTACTCTTTTAGGAGTATCTTTTAAGCCTTCACGCTCTGGATCTTCTCCCAAACCTAAGAGTAAAGTCCGTACTGCTTGGCGCATCTCTTCTTCAGAGACAGGAGGTTGTTGGGTAGTAGTTAATTTGGGTAATTTATTATCGATTTTATCCAATTGATTAGGTTCGGACTTAGCTATGGTCATAAATTTGAATAAGGTTAAATTAAACAGTAACGGAAGTAGCCAAGCAGTCATTCAACTGTTGGTGAAGTTTATCGGTATCTAAATGACGACCGATAAAGACTAGCTGGTTAGCAGGAAGAGTAGACCAAGGTTCGGACTTAATATCGTTGCGCTGTCCGCAGAGTTGGAAGATGTGACGTAGTTTGCTTCCTGCAAACCAAATAATTCCTTTTGCCCGAAATACTTTCAGGGGCAGTTCTTGGTTTAAGAATTTTTGAAATTTATAGACATCAAATGGGCGATCGCTCTTGAAGGACAGAGACATAAAACCATCAGTTTCTAGGTGATGAGAATGATGGTGATGATGTGGGTGATCTTCTGCTTCAGACAAACGATCCGTCTGATTTAATTCTACATCCAAGATTAACGGCAGAGGTACTTGGGCATATTGAGTCTGAATAATTCTGGGATTTTTTTTAATCGAGGCAATGTAGGTTTCTAATGTGGTTAATTGTTCTCTACTTGCTAAATCGGTTTTATTCAATAAAAGAATATCCCCATAGGCAATTTGTTTATATGCCACTTCGCTCTTAAAGTGTTCTGGAGTAAAGGTTTCTGCATCAATTAGGGTAATAACCGAGTCAAGGCGCGTAAAATCTCGAAAATCTGAACCCACAAAAGTCAAAATAATCGGTAAAGGGTCAGCTACACCAGTAGTTTCAATCAGCAAACGATCTACTTTTTCTTCTCTAGATAAGATTCGTTCAACTGCCTTAACTAAGCCGTCATTGATGGTACAGCAAATACAACCGTTGCTCAATTCCACCATGTCATCGTCGTAGGAAACTAGCAGTTGCGAGTCGATATTGATATCGCCAAACTCATTAACTAGCACTGCAACCTTCTGATTCAGCTTATTTTGCAGGATTTGATTGAGTAAAGTAGTTTTCCCGCTACCTAGAAAGCCAGTAATTATCGTGACAGGTAAGGGTCTGACACTTGAATATGGGGTGTGTGCAGAACTTTTTGCCGCATTTTGACTACCCCTTGTTGCCTCAAGTGCTTGAACGTCTCGTAATCCTTGCTGGGAAATCTCTGACATAGTGAAGAGAAGCAATTTGATTTACAAATATTCATTATAACGATAATCGTTCTCAAAATAAAGCAAAAATAGAAAGGCGATCCCCATAAATTTCTAGAGTATTGCAACTATTGATTACAATATTGGTGAAAATAAAGAAGCATTAAAAAAAGCGTGAAATTAAATTTTTTCACGTATTTTTAGCAGTTATTTAGCAATATTTTCTATGTGATTGCTTCAATAACATTATTTATTTTAGTAAATATTAAGTCTTATTGTTGTCAATATTATCTGCTGTGTTAAATTCTTCTGCGGAATGTGGTCTAGAAATATTTTTCGTCGGATTGACGTTAAGTTGTATTTTATCAAATACCTGAGCCACAAGACCAAGATAATGTCCTGTGGCTAGGTAGCTAATATGACTAGAAGCTAAAGGTAGTTCGGATTGTACCAATCAGCAGATCGTCGTTATCGTCGTTATTGTCAGGGTTGGTAATATAAATCAACCCAGGGGTTATGGCAATATTATCGTTCAATCTATATTCATAAAAAGCTTCTGCATGTAGAGATGTATCATCATCCTCATCAAAGCCTTCAACGTCAATACTAGACTGCGCCACCCACGGTTCAAAACCAACAATAATTCCCGCCATGCTGCCTTCTTTAAACAGATCGGGAAAAGCCAGAGTTGCCGCCCAATTCCAGATATCTTGCGTTCCTTGTTGTACGGTTACGCCATCAACTTCAAAGGTATCGAGAGTGGTAACAGCATTTAAACCACCCCAACCACCAATGATAATGCGGTCGCTCAAGGCATAAGAAAACTGAAGATTATAGGCATCCCCCACCGTACCGATATCTCCTTCAAACACTTCTGAATCTAAAGCATTGGTTTTTCCTGCTTCGGTGGCTAGAGAGCGAATATTGGCTAAATCACTACCTGTGCCAGTGTCACTTTGATCAACGGTATGGGTATAGGTAAAAGCGATGCTTAATTTGTCAGTAGGAGTAAAGAGAAGTTGACCCAAAGCAGTATAGCTGCCATCGAATAAACCTGCCTCGTCTTCGGGGTTAGCGGCATCTCCTGCTAAGTAACCCGCACTAAATTCTAGCTTGTCACCAAAATTTCGAATGATACCCAATCCTGCTTCTCCTGGTGGCAAATAAATCGGACTACGAGTACCGAATGCCGAAACCGCGCCCGAACCGCCATCACCATCTAAAACATTGACGGTATTAGCGATATCATCCGCAGCTAGCCCTGCTGCACCAACGATAATATTAGTACTTTTTCCCAGAGGGCGAGTGTAGAACAATACTTCTAAACCCAAATCACTATCAGCATCTTCCGCAAAAGAAGTTTCGCCTTGGAATGTGCCTGTTGTGCCTGCAAACTCAGGAAAGTTACCTGTGGATAAACGAGTAAACAGCAAATCGTCGCCATCAAAGCTAGTTTCTAACTCTAGACGAGTACGATAACCAAAAACAGTCTCGCCCTCGATGTCATCATCTCCAGTATCCTCAATCAATTCTTCATTGCTGCCAGACGCAACACCAGCAATGCCAAAGATACCTTCTCCCACCAACTTAGTGGTAGTGGAAAACTGATTGTCTTCCAGCACAGCAGTTCTACTTTCAATCTCGTCTAGCCTACCTCCTACGGTGGCTAACTCTGCCTCGAATTCTTGATTTAAACGAGCGATCGACTCAAGATCTCCTTGTCCGATAGAACTTTCATTAGCAGCAATCAGACGTTCGATTTGATTGAGACAGGAATTTAAACCCGCCGCAAACTCATAGCGAGACAAGGGTTGACTACCGCGATAGGTTTGGTTCGGAAATCCCGAAATACAGCCATAGCGATCAACTAGACTACGTAAAGCTTCGTAAGCCCAGTCAGTCGGCGAAACGTCTCGTAATTGATTGACGTTAGTTACCTGACCGAAATTATTTTGACCTTCTTGAGTATATTGCCTAATTTGCCCCAGTAAATCAGTACTTTGAGCTTTAGCGGCATCACAGTAGATTCCTGTCAC
>JBCCNG010000514.1:0-3674 GCA_039025955.1 Cyanobacteria bacterium P01_C01_bin.72
GCGATTAACCTAACCAGATTATTTAGAGTGATCTTTATGGGTCAACCTCAAGTCAAGAGTCGTCGCGCGCCAGAAGCTCCCTGGCAGATGTCAGTGCCAATGGTATCTTTGATGGTCGTGACTTTGATTACCGCTTTTGCTCCCGCACATTGGCCGCTGTGGCTGAGTCCCAACAGACCCTTAGCTTTGGAACAGCCAGAATCAGTAGTGCAGTATGCCATTCCCTTACTCATTGCTTCTGGGGCTTTGGGCTGTATCATTGGCTTGAGCATCAAAGTCCGCAAGGCTTGGTCAAGATCGAGCAATTTGACTTTGCGTTTTTTCCAAGATTTGCTTGCCTATGACTTCTACGTCGATAAGCTATATGAAGTTACCGTGATTGCGGCAGTGTCTAACCTAGCAAAATTAACCTCTTGGATCGACCGCTATGTAGTAGACGGGGCAGTTAATCTAGTCAGTCTGGCAACAATCTTTGGCAGTAATGCTCTTAAATACAACACCACAGGGCAGTCTCAGTTCTATATCGCCACTATAGTTATTGCTCTAGGACTGCTTTTATGGTCGATGGTTAATGGTCAATGGTCAATAGTCACCCACTATTGACCATCTATTATGTAGCGCAGGAGAGGATTTTCTGACCAACTCTAAAAAATTAGAGTTTCTCATTAGAGTTTCTAAATCGGATTTAGTATTATTTAGCAAAATATTGTAAATAGCATCATGCTCAGTGCCTTAGTCCTTATACCTTGTTTGAGCGCCGCCATCATTGGTTTTCTGCCATCAAAAGGTAATATTCATCGTCAGATAGCAGTTATCGCCGCTATTAGTATGCTGATTATTAATCTGATTTTGGCTTTGCAGTTTGATTTTCAACTGGAAGGTTTTCAATTTGTCGAAAACATTGTCTGGATCGAATGGATTGGATTGAACTATCACTTAGGAATTGACGGCCTTTCCTTTCCCCTGGTGCTACTAAACAGCGTCTTAACCTTAATTGCGATTTTTAGCACCAGCTTGAATATTCAGCGTCCCAAGTTTTACTATGCTATGCTGCTGTTGCTGAGTGGCGGGGCTGCGGGGGCATTCTTGGCTCAAGATCTGCTGCTATTTTTCCTATTTTACGAACTAGAAATTGTTCCGCTCTATTTCCTTATTGCGATCTGGGGTGGTGCGCGGCGGGGTTACGCGGCGATGAAGTTTTTGCTCTACACTGCTCTTTCAGGAATTTTGGTGCTGGCTTCTTTTCTCGGACTAGTTTGGTTAACGGAAGCTACTAACTTTGACTACTTATCTTTGCGATCGCACAATTTACCTTTAGCTACCCAGCTCTTGCTTCTTGCACCCCTGCTGGTGGGGATTTTTATCAAAATTCCGATTTTTCCCTTTCACACTTGGCTGCCAGATGCCCATGTCCAGGCATCAACGCCTATTTCCGTCCTGCTGGCGGGGATTTTGCTCAAATTGGGTACTTATGCCCTGTTGCGGTTTGCCGTGGGCTTCTTTCTCGAAGGTTGGGTTTATCTTGCTCCCTGGTTAGCTATTCTTGCCGCCGTTAGTTCCTTGTACGGCGCGGCTTGTGCGATCGCCCAAAAAGATATGAAGAAAGTGGTGGCATATTCTTCTGTTTCCCACATGGGGTATATTTTGTTAGCAGCCAGTGCGACAACGAGACTAAGTATGACGGCGGCGGTATTTCAAATGGTCAGTCATGGTCTAATTTCCGCTTTTCTGTTTTTACTGGTGGGCATGGTTTACCAAAAAACTGGTTCACGTGATGTTGATGTTTTAAGGGGTTTGCTAAACCCAGAAAAAGGGCTGCCAGTTACGGGAGGCATGATGATTCTGGGCGTCATGGCTAGTTCTGGCTTACCTGGCATGGTGGGCTTTATTTCCGAATTTCTCGTATTTCGCGGTAGCTTTCCGATCTTTCCGATTCCGACTCTGCTTTGTTTAGTTGCCACGGGTTTGACTGCGGTATATTTTCTCTTAGTGGTCAATAAAGTGTTTTTTGGTCGCTTGACCGAAGGTTTAACTCAGATACCGCCTGTGGGCTGGACGGAACATGCTCCTGCCTTTGTCCTGCTGCTGTTGATTATTGCTTTTGGGATCAAACCAGACTGGGTAACACACTGGAGCGAAATTCAGGCGATCGCTCTGCTGACAGGCAGCTAACTTTATTCTGATTAATCTTAAATTCAACACTGTTTAGCTCGATAATCATGGCTTCTACTCTTACTAAAAGCTCCAAAGCTCTCTTAATCGAAGAATATATCCACAGATTAGAGCAAGGAGCAGCTTTGCTTGATGATTCACCCCAGAACTTGGTAGAAGTGGTGGGGATCTTAAAAAGTTATGGCGTAGTTTTAGATGCCTACTCCATTAATCTGAACTACACTGCTGACACCCAATTTTTGAAGCTATTTCCCTTCTTTAAGTATTTTAACGGCGAGGTTAACCCCAATACCATCGCCAAATTTATTGCTCACAATCGCATCAACTATGAGTATGCTGAGTACTGCATGAAGGCGATGTTCTGGCACGGCGGCGGTGGTGTTGATGCTTATTTAGATACTCCTGAGTTTACCGCTGAAGTTAATCGCCTAGTTAAAGCTTATTATCGGTTTAATCCTTTGCTGCTGTCCCTACACAAGCTGTTTCCCGACTTCTTGCCAGAGCAGATGCGTCAAATGTCTTATTACAGTGCCTTGGGACAGTTTTGGCGCGTCATGAGCGATATTTTTATCAACTTATCGGATAGCTATGATCGCGGCGAGATCAATTCAATTCCTGACGTGGTGCAGTTTATTCTTGATGGTTTGGTTGCCGATGCGGCTCGCCCCATTACCTATACCGTTAAAGTAAGAGGTGAAGAATATCAGATCATGCCCCAATCAGCAGGACTAACCTTTCTGATGGATACCGGCGTTCCTTATGTCGAGGCGATCTTTTTCCGTGGTACTCCTTTTGCAGGGACGGTTTCTTACAATGCCCAAGCCTATGAAATCCCCTATGATACAGGGATGTTTAACTATGGGGCGCTATATGCCGATCCTTTACCCATCGGTGGTGCAGGAATCCCTCCCACACTGTTAATGCAGGACATGCGCCACTTTCTCCCAGACTATTTGCGTCAGCTGTACGCCGTCGATAGCGTGCGTGGATTTGGCGACATTCGCGTGCAAATTTGTCAAAGTTTTCAAAAATCAATGTTTTGCGTGACCACGGCTGCGGTTAAAGGATTAGCCCCCCACCCCTTAGACACAAATGACCCTGATGAAAAGTTAGCCAACCACAATTATCTTAGGGGATGGCTAAATCGGATTTTAGAGTCACAGTTGATTAAGGTCAATAGTAAAACTTCATCACAGTCTGCTCCAGAAATTAATTAGTTTGAGATTACTAAAGCTACTCAATTAATAAAATATCAACTTTTTCTGTTGAGCTAGTTTGAGTCGTAGGACGATAGTTATAGTTGTTTCAAATAAGAATGAGACATTAAGCCAAACAATAATTGCAAATAATCTCATCTAAAGATACACCAGGTTTAGCATACATTCTGGCTCTTTTTAGTACACTAAAATCATGCTCTATATCATTTAAATCTGGAGAGTATTTTGGTAAAAATAATACTTCATGTCCTGCTTCTGAAACTAGTTCTCGAATCATATTTTTAC
>JBCCNG010000515.1:0-3658 GCA_039025955.1 Cyanobacteria bacterium P01_C01_bin.72
ATAACTTTGAGAGTGCAAAAAATAATTAAAACGACCATAAAAGCTTAACTAGTAGATGTGGGCGTAAATACAGTCACCATTAGTAAACGATCAAAGCTTTACGGTTAGATGCTTCTGACTACATGCGGCGAACCCGATCGCCTTTGTGACTTTTGACTTTTGACTACATGCGGCGAATCCGATCGCCTTTGTGACTTCCGCGCAGCGGTACTAGTCACACATGAGCTTTAGGTCAGCAGTTGGTGAGTAATCGTTGGTAGAGGGACTTGGTGGAAATATTGTTGCTGAAATTTTTCTTCTTTAATTGCGGCTAAAAAGTTTTCTAACTCTAAGTTTAGCTCTAAATCTTGCTTGCTTTCTGTTAAAGTAAACCTGTATTTATTAGCTTCTAGCTGATGTTTAAATCCTAATTTATTGAGAGCTTTTAATCCTAGATAAAAACTGCGATCGCTGATGTTTAATTTCGTTTGTATCGTTGATTTATCCACTCTTATTTGAGTCCGAGCGAGATATTTAGCAATACCTACAAGCTGTTGCCAAACTGCCTGAGCATCTGCTGTCAGCTCTGGTTCATAAGCCAATACTAGGGAGCGATCGCCTTGAACTGCCTGTTGATATTGACGGCGAAGATCGCTCCAGCTATCGGGACAATGCTGCAATAATTTTGCCTCCTCTAAGGGGATAGCTAACTTGTCAAGTTCTACTGGATGGGAACGGCAATCAATTAACTTCAGGTTTGGCTCTAAATCTGTATTTAACCGAGAACTATCGGTAGCTAAACCAAGAGAGATTAGTCTAATTTCGTAGCGTTTACTAAAAGTATTAAAATCTAGTTCGGCGATCGCATTACATTTATCTGTAACGGGGATTTCATCTTTGTAATGTCCCCACCACAAACCAGGAAAACCTTGAGTACTCGAATCATCCCAGATATTAAACGAGGTTTTAATATACTGAACTTTTTGCCCCCGACGATCCTGAATATTTTTATTCCAGGCATTTTTAA
Source organism: Cyanobacteria bacterium P01_C01_bin.72 (assembly GCA_039025955.1). Lineage (GTDB taxonomy): Bacteria > Cyanobacteriota > Cyanobacteriia > Cyanobacteriales > Xenococcaceae > Waterburya. Next base: position 1,007 of record JBCCNG010000515.1, read on the forward strand.
ACCAGCAGTTTTTAATCAGCAGCTTAGGTAATGGATTGCCCATGCCATAGGGTTCAAGCTGCCTTAGTTCATCAAATAAATCTTGACCCAAATCTGCCACTGTTACTACCAAGTCAATATCTATCTGGGGCATTAATTCTGTCACGTCCGTTTGTTGTCGTAGCTGCTGATTGATTCCTTCCCGAAAAAGACTGAGATTAGCGAGGGGAAGACTCAAACCCGCCGCAAAAGGATGCCCTCCAAAACGGTGCAGCAAGTCAGACTGAGATTTTACCAGCTGATATAAGTCAATGCCGTTAACGGATCTGGCGGAACCCCTTGCCATTTCTTGTTTATCACCGCCGCTACTGAGCAAAACCGTGGGACGACCATATTCTTGGGCAATTTGTCCCGCTGCTAAACCCAATACTCCCCCCTGCCACTGAGGATCTTCGAGGACAATGACTGAGGTAGTAGAAAGATCTAGCTGTGCCAACTTCTTACTAACCTGCCTGATCGTATCTTTTTGTAGCGACTTGCGGCGAGTATTGGCTAATTCCGCTTCTTCTGCTAACTGTTGGCATCTTTCTGGCGACTGGCTCGTTAGCAATTCGACACAAAAACTCGCATCACCATGAATGCGACTGACTGCATTAATTCTTGGCCCCAAACCAAAAGAAATATCCGTCGGGCGATCACCGTTTCGCTTACAAAATTCTAATAACTTAGCTACCCCGGGACGAGTCATCGTCTGAGGATTAACCTGTTTTCTTAGTTGCTTAATGCCTACTTGAGCCAGATAACGACAGTCTCCTCTCAACTCCACTAAGTCGGCAATCAAGCCAATTGCCACCAGATCCAGTAGATTCTCAATTGGTTGCTGAGGAACATTGGGCAAAGCCTCATACAGTCCTTCTACTAGCTTGTAGGCTACTGCCACCCCTGAAAGATGATACAGCGGATGAGACGTTGCAAAATTACGGGGGTTAATAATAGCGGTAACTTCGGGGCGATGCTCGGGCAAGGTATGATGATCGGTAACTATGATATCAATTCCCAACGAGTTAGCATAGGCGATTTCTTCCAGGTTGGTGCTACCTGTGTCGCAGGTGACGATTAGTTTTGTTCCCGTCGAATTTAACTTATCTATCCCCCCACAGTTCAAACCGTGAGATTCTGTCATGCGGTTGGGAATATAATAATCAAGCTGGAGATGCTGAGGGAAAAACTGCCCTAAACCGTCCCATAAAACGCTAGTGGAAGTAATGCCATCGGCATCAAAATCCCCCCAGATAGTCACCTTTTCTCCCTGGTTGCGGGCATCAAGCAAACGAGCGATCGCCCATGCCATTTCTTCACCAAAGGCACTGGCGCTGGTAGGCTGATACAACTCAGAATACAAAAACCCTGGCAACTGTTCTAAATCTCGTAGACCCCGCTGCCATAACAGTTGAGCGCAGTACTCACTCTCTCGTCCCGTTATCTGTGCTACTCCCGCTACGAACTCTGGCAGTGCGCTTACGGTTGATAATACTTGCCACTTCTCCTGCATTGAACCCCTCAACTCTATAGTGCGATTGGGTAAAATTCTGCATTTAACATGATAGCTATTCGTGACAAGTTAAGACTAAATCGTTATAGTCAATTACATACCCCGTGAAGCTCTGATACCTATATAGCTAAGAGCTTAGAAACTAGTAAACCAGAAAGAAGCTAATTCCAGATTATGCAACTTATCCTAAGATAACTTTTATAGGTCAGGTGACGAACTAGGGAATCAATGACGCGCATCTTTATTAGCCATAGCCATTCTGATAAGGCGATCGCCTATACTTTATTCAGCTTTCTTCTAGCAGCGCTACGAGTTGAGGAAGAGGCAATCTTATGCACCTCCAACCCCGACCAAGGATTGTCCTATAGTTCCCACTCCATCACCGACCAGCTCAAAAATCAGCTCAAAACCGCCGAGGCGATCATTATCCTCATTACCGCTGATAGCCTCCACTCTGCTTGGATACCCTTTGAAGCAGGTTCTTTCTGGACGACGGATAAACCGATCATTCCCATCTTGGGCCCTGGATTAAGCCAAAACGATTTACCAGGCCCTTTAAAAAATTTCCTCAGTATTACTATTTCCCAATCAGACTTTGCCGATAAACTTAACAGCGCGATCAATCAGCTAGCTGAAAAACTAGAGATCAAGCAAAGATTCACTAGCCGCAGAAATCATACCCTCCAAGAATTCGCTCAAAAGCTGACTAATTGGACATCCAAATATCCCCACTCCCAAGCCTCTCAAGAACAGGTAACAGAATTAACCAAACAGCTAGAAGAAATTGAAACCGCTTCCCAGCAAGAAAAAGAACAGCAGGAACAATCCTATCAGGCTCAAATTAGAGAATTACAGCAAGCAAATCAAGAGCAAGAACAATCTCTCCAGTCACAAATCCAACAACTAAAGGAAGAATTACAGCAAGCCAAATCTTCTCTGCTTCAACAACAGCTAACAGAACAATCTCTTCAGTCTAGAATCCAAGAATTAGAACAATTACAACCTACTAATATAGTCTCAGCTCCCAAAATCATATCCGAAACTGTATCTAAAACCGAGGAAGTAGAACTTAGAAGCGAAAGGGGAGTTGATTACACCAAACTTCGTGATCTATTAAAACA
>JBCCNG010000516.1:0-3657 GCA_039025955.1 Cyanobacteria bacterium P01_C01_bin.72
CGCCGATCAATCCAGCACTTCTAGCTAGCAAAGTAACATCTTGGGGAATTAAGAGATCCTTGGAACTTATCTCCAGTATGACATCTACTCCGTTAGTACTGGGCTTAATATCCTCTACCCTACCCACCTGTAGTCCTCGATAGCGGACACCATCTCCTATTTTCATGCCGTTGACATCGGGAAAATCAGCAATAATCTGATAGGTGGTTTTACCTAGTGTAAAACCCCTGATCCATAGGGTCAAGCCACCAAACACTAATGCCCCAGCTATAATCAGTAAACCAACTGAACCCTCTTTTAAGGTACGCGATCGCATACTACTCCTCTCTACTTGATTAACTTTATTATTTCTGTGTCTCGATCAGCAGTCACAGACTATCTAACCCGAATCGGACCATCAATGCTGCCGCTAAAAAACTGTCTGACAAGGGGATTATCGGTAGTCTCAATCTCTTCAACTGTACCAATCCACTGCACCTTGCCGCCATAGAGAAAAATAATCCGATCAGCAGTACGGCGAATGGTACTATGTTGATGGCTAACCATAATGTAAGTGCCACAGCCGCGTTTTGTACACTGTAAATCCCGAACCAAATCTTCGATTACCGTAGAAGCGATCGGGTCTAAACCTGCGGTAGGTTCATCATAAAGAATTATTTCTGGTCTGCTTTGAGGATTTTCTGGATTAAAAATAATTGAGCGAGCAAAGCTGACTCGCTTACGCATTCCTCCCGATAATTCAGCAGGAAAACTGTTATTTGTCCCCGACAATCCCACCATTTCTAGCTTTTCATCAACTAGCTCTTTAATTCTGCGCCGACTCAGGTTAGAGTGCTGATAAAGCAAAAAGCCGACGTTTTCCTCGACTGTTAAAGAATCAAATAGCGCCGCCTGCTGAAACACCATACTGATGCTAATCGGATCATTTTGATCTTCAATTAGACCAGTACGTTTTTTTCCATTGATGTAGATAGCACCCTTGTCGATTGGCATTAACCCAGCGATCATCCGCAGGATTGTTGATTTTCCCGTTCCCGAAGGTCCAATGATCACTAATGCTTCCTTACGGTCTATCTTTAGGTTTACCCGGTCGAGAATCACATTGTTACCAAAGGCTTTGCTCACTCCACGAAGCTCAATCAAGGGAACTTCGGAATCAGTTGTACTCACCTGGGGATTTTCTGTGGTTACTGCCATAAGCTCAAAGGTTGCTCGATTATGCCATTCTAATGCTTAATTTTGCCGCAAGAATTAAAATTTGCCGAGAAGATGGGACATTATCTTGATTTTACTCTTCGAGTTCCAAACCGAACACACGAGCAACAGATTTTGTCACTTTGTATCCTGAATCGATTGACTCTAGTGGGTCTTTACGTAAGCGATGGCGCAGACACAAGACAATAACTCGACGAATATCATCTACCGTCACTTCCGTTCTGCCTTCAAAAGCAGCGATCGCTTTTGCCGCACGATTAGTTACAATGTCTCCTCGCAAGCCGTCTACATCCAGTTCAGAACAGATTTCTGATATTTTAACTCTTAGCTCGTATTCTAGCTTGACCGTAGGTAGTAGCTGCTGGGCTTGCACAATTTTGTCCTGTAAGGCTGACTGCTCATCGCTATACTTATGGCTAAAGGAGTTAGGATTACTGTCAAATTCAGCTCGCTGTTCGACAATCTGCACCCGCAGATCAGGTTCTTTAACGGTGCGGATCTCCGCGTGCATCCCAAAGCGGTCTAATAGTTGAGGACGTAGCTCTCCTTCTTCGGGGTTTCCTGAACCTACCATTACAAACTGAGCTGGGTGACGAATCGAAATTCCTTCTCTTTCTACGGTATTCCAGCCACCAGCAGCAGAATCGAGCAGCACATCAACCAAATGATCGTCGAGGAGATTAACCTCATCTACGTAGAGAATACCGCGATTTGCTTTAGCCAATAGTCCCGGCTCAAAGGCTTTGACTCCATCCGAGAGTGCTTTTTCAATGTCAATTGTGCCGCAGACTCGATCTTCGGTTGCACCCAAGGGTAAATCGATCATCTGCACTTTTTTCTTGACCGTGGAGATTTCTTCTCCCTGTTCAATTCGGGCTTTGATTTCATCGCTCATCAGATCAGCATCTTGGGGGTCGCTGTTGAAGGGATCGCCAGCCACCACATCAATTTCAGGTAAGAGATCGGCTAAGGCGCGGATGGTTGTAGATTTACCTGTACCGCGATCGCCCATAATCATGACACCACCAATCTTTGGATCGATTACGTTGAGCAAAAGAGCTAGTTTCATCTCTTCTTGTCCTACAATAGCCGTGAAAGGAAAAACCTGGCGACGAGTTTTAGTAGGTGCGGGGATTGTTGCAGTCATATTAATTTTGTTGTATCGAACAGGTGAACTAGCGGTTAGATTCCACCCCGAAGAGAGCAGGCTTTCAAGTCATTCTGAGACAATCTTAGCCTACACTCTGGGGTACAAGAGAATACTAACCAAAACAGTATTTAAGTTTTTTCTTAATAATCATGTTTTATTGTCCCATATTTATCGAGTGTGAGTGAGAAGACTCATCTCTTTTAAGGAGGGGATGATAGCTGACAAAATTTAAAACAACATTGCCGTGGAACGACGATTTACAATCCTTTGGCTGGTGCGACTAACAACTAACAACTAACAACTAAAAGCAATTTGACAAACAGCACACAACCCTAACTTGTCACATCAGTTACTAGTTTGCGCCGAGGAATAACGATAAAACCTGAGTTTAAATCTCCCAAAACCATATTTTTCTCTTGCCCCCAATACCACCAGTGAGCGGCAATATAGGCACAGATGAGGCTATCTAAACGGTCTTCGATCGCCTTTAATGCTTTTCCTGTCTGTTTGCTGGCGATCGCGGGAATCTGCGCTTCGGAAGCTAAACTCAAAGCAGGTTCTAATTGAGGCAGAATATCGGTAATGTAGTCGCGTAATTTCACCAGCTCACTTTGGCGCTCGGCTAGTCTGCCCTTCTTATATTTTAAAATTTTCTCTAGCCCAAACAGATTAATTGTCGCGGGATGGGGAAATACTTCAATCTGATATCTCCCTAACTGCTGTGGCTCAATTGTTAAGGCATGTTGGAAACCTTGGGTGAGCAAACTTTGGCTAAATCCTGTTGTGCGGGGGGCAAACTGCATACTTAAATTAGCTGGGTAGCATCCTGCATGATAACGACCAAAATGCTTGTGGGCTAACTTATCTGGTAAGCGCATTCCCGTGGAATTGGTAATAATTGTTGGTGCATCTACAGCGATTAGAGCAGGAGAATTATCAGGTACTTGGCAGTTAATCCAGGCTAATATGTCCGCAACTTCTAAGATTGTCGTCAGCTCAATAATTTCCAGCTTGCCATTCTGCCATGCTAAACAGCACAAACCACTTGCCCCAGATGACCAGCCAAAATCGACCCCGATAAATTTCATCTTGTTGATATTTTACGCCTGATGTGGATTAGCTTCATTGGGCTATATTTTTTCTTTTGCCAAGATTTCGCCCCAAACTAGTTTGGCGGCACCTAACATTCCTGCTCGATTACCCAGTTGAGCCGGGATTAACTGTAAATTTACCCGAGAAGCTAATCCACATCAGGCGATGAAGCGCGGCGAGCCCACCGATCCCTTCGGCCC
>JBCCNG010000517.1:0-3647 GCA_039025955.1 Cyanobacteria bacterium P01_C01_bin.72
AACTCTTTTCTGTGGTATTTTCTGTCGTACAGAATTTATCTTCAAATGCGGGATGTTTGATTGGGGGAACTTTCCCCCAAACCCCCTGATGGGGACGTTACGACTTCCCCATACCCCTCCCGTACAAGAGTTATACTTAACGGTCTTTGATTAACCAACTAGAAACGGTTTCTGGATATTTCAAACAAAATCGAGTTTGCGAAAACTTGACTGTCAAGCTAAAGACTGAGAGCTAAGAGCTTTTAAACGAACATCTTATCAAATTCAAGTTTTTCAACAAGCTTAAATTAAAATGACTGCAAAAACTCTATTAATTCTGCTGGTGCTTTGACCTGAGCCAAGATTGTGCTTAACTGACTGCCTTCTAATACTTCATGCTTGAGTAAAGTTTGCGTGGTTGATTCTAGTAAGTCGCGGTTGAGTTCTAAAATCTTTTGTGCCATCTCGTAAGCCTGATTGATGCTTTGCTGGACGAGTCGGTCTATTTCTGCTGTGATCTCACCACCAACATTGCGTCGCGAGGTGGTATTGCCTAAAAACTGTCCTTCATTCTTCGTAAATGCCACGGGTCCAATGCTACTCATACCGTACTGGGCGATCGCTTTTTCTGCCAGTTCAGTCGCTTTTTGTATATCATCCCCTGCCCCTGTGGAAATTTTGTTAAAGACTACTAATTCCGCTGCTCTACCCCCCAAAAGTGTGGCAATTTTGCCCCGCAGCTCATCTTCGAGCATTAGGAAACGGTCTTCTTCAGGGGTTTGTAGGGTATAACCCAAGGCACTAATACCCCGTGGCACAATAGATATTTTGGCTACTTTACCACCGCCAGGCATCAATGCGCCGACTAAAGCGTGACCAACCTCATGATAAGCCACAGTTTGACGTTCTAGAGGAGTCAGGATTCGCGATCGCTTTTCTAAACCAGCAACTACCCGTTCAAAAGCCTCTCCCAAGTCTGCCATTAATACCGCTTGACGGTTATGACGTGCCGCTAGTAATGCCGCTTCGTTCAGCAAGTTTGCCAGATCTGCCCCTGCAAAACCAACAGTCTGGGCAGCAACCGCTTCTAAATCTACATCTTCCCCTAACATCACCTGACGGGCATGAACCTCCAGAATAGCAACTCTACCAGCTTTATCAGGGCGATCGACCAATACCTGACGGTCAAATCGACCAGGGCGACGTAAGGCAGGATCGAGAATTTCGGGACGGTTGGTAGCCGCAATCAGAATTACCCCCTCGTTACCATCAAATCCATCCATTTCCGTCAGTAGCTGATTGAGAGTTTGCTCCCGCTCATCGTTACCACCATGGGGACTGCTACCCCGCGATTTACCGATCGCATCTAGCTCATCAATAAAGATAATACATGGTGCTTGACGTTTGGCTTGATTGAATAAATCCCGCACCCGCGATGCACCAACACCCACATATAGTTCGACAAATTCTGAACCAGACATACTGAGAAAGGGAACGACAGCCTCTCCTGCCACTGCCTTAGCCAGTAAAGTCTTACCTGTCCCTGGAGAACCTACTAGTAACAAGCCTTTAGGAATCTTTGCCCCAATTTTGCGATATTTATCCCCATTTTGCAGGAAATCCACCACTTCTTGTAATTCTTGTTTAGCTTCGTCTACCCCCGCCACATCAGCAAAAGTTGTGCCTGTTTGACCTTGCTGATAAACTCTGGCGTTACTTTTGCCAACACCTATACTCATACCCATGCCGCCATTTTCGGTACTGAATTTTGCCAGCCAAGCCAAAGTGCCAACTAATAGTCCAGAAGAAAGCAGCAGCGTAATTAAACCAGCTGCCATATTGTCAGAATTATCAGTTGCCAGCTCAAATTCCACGTTATAGGTATTAAGTAGCTCGATTAAATCAGACTGAGCTACTGTCTTTTGAGTACTGAAACGTTGACCACCAAATTCCTCTTGGAGACGATATTCAATCAGGCGAGATTTAACAGTTACCTGAGCAACTTTACCAGCTTTAACATGACTAACAAAAATGCTGTAGGCGGCTTGTGAAATGGATTGAGTTTTCATTTCAGAGGTAGTTAAAACAACATCAAGAAGCTCTGGAATTGAATAATAATTACTAAGCTTCCCGCTAAACGCATTGTCTAATGATTTTATATGCTTTGCTAGAGGTGATTACTACACCTTTTTTTCGTATCTTCCTCAGAGCTATTAATCGACTATTCGGTTTTTACACTACAAGGGTGATCGGTTTCCTGTCTTAAAAATCAAACGTTTCTATTCTATTGGTTTCCTACTAAGAGTTAATTCTTCATTCGTTAATTTGTCAAGAGAATTCAAAGAGATCTACAAGATAGATGGTTTTGAGTTATTCAACAAGTTCTACTTAATCTTCTCTTTGGGAATCGGCTTTAACTGGTAGTTTTAAATAATAGCCTATTCTGAAAAGATAGCTTGAGAAGTACAAAAATTAATTAGAACATAGCAATTTTACAGTGGTGAAGTACATCCCATACCAATTTGCGTTCAATATGTGCGGGGGATATGCAAGAGACTGAATATCTTTGGAACAAGTACGTCGTAGATTATGCAAAACACCATTCTAGACCTTTTAATGATGTTTTGATTTGATCCCCAATCAAAAACTAAACAATCCTCCTTATACGGCTATATTGTGTAGTATTTTACACGGTTAATTTCCACTGCATATACCAACTTCCTTGTACATAAAGAGCAATAGGAAATTTAACACAATATATTTTCAGCTATGGAACTTCGTAACAGTAAACTAAGCTTAGATTTTGATTTTAATTTTGACCTTGATAACGAACTCAAGCGTCAACGATTTATAGAACCTGCTAATGACTTACAGCTTGGTGGAGGGACAGGAGGTGGTGACGAAGGAGGTTCAAATGACGGACTAGGAGAAGAAATTGAGGGAACAGTTGATTCAGATCTAAGTATTTCTGGGACTGAGGGTCATGACCAAATTAATGCTCTTTCTGGCGATGATTTTGTATATGCTTTGGGAGGCAATGACATTGTTCTATTGTCGTCAGGAGATGACGTTGCTTTTGGATATGATGGTCATGACAGAATTGAGGGTGAAGCTGGAGAAGATCTGATTTCAGGAAATTCTGGCAATGACGTACTAGATGGGGGTAGTGGAAACGATACTTTAATTGGTGGTAGTGGCAATGATGTTTTAACGGGAGTTAATGATTAGAGTCCTAATCCAGGCACTAACGAAATCGATTTTTTGACGGGCGATGATGCATTCAGTAATCCAGGAGCAGATAGATTTATTTTAGGTAGTGTTGGCAAAGTTTTTTACCGGAGATCGCCTTCTTCTCCTACATCTTCTGGTACGAATGATTTTGCCTTGATTCGAGACTATCAGCCAGGAATTGACAATATTGTTTTGCACGGTGCTCCTAATGATTATATTTTAGGTAGTTCTCCCACTAGTGTTGTTCAAGGAACAAGTATTTACTACTCTGATGGAGCTACAATCGACCTTATAGGTTTGGTTGAGGGAGTCGACTCAAACGAAATAGATTTGACTTTTATCTAACTTGACAGTCTAGACGATTCACAATTTTAAACCCTTTAATCCTTTCAATTTTTCCAGCTTCATAAAAATCTTAGCTGTTTTAGATAGATAAG
>JBCCNG010000518.1:0-3641 GCA_039025955.1 Cyanobacteria bacterium P01_C01_bin.72
CAACAAACTCAAAAATACTTGCGAGTTTTTACTGAATCCTGTAGTAATCTAGCACCATAAAACACATACAAACTCAGATTATTTAACAATGGCTAATGGTAAGTAGGATTTCTGTAGATATAGTCACAATTGCTGCCAAAATTGATGCGGCTTTGTTCACGACTCTAGATAACGTCAGTCAACAGCATTACTCTCAAATTAACCACGTCGTTATCTATCGCGATGCTAGCCCAACTGAGTTAGAACAACTGCAAAACTATAGTCATAATCATCATCTCTGGTTTTATCCTCAATCAGGTTCGGGTATTGCAGGGGCTTTTAACGAGGGTATCAACCATAGCCCAGGAGAAATGATTTTGTTTCTCAATTCAGGAGACACTCTAATTACCGATGACGTAATCGAGCGAGTTGTTGAATCTTATCGGCAAGAACAATGGCTCTGGGCAACAGGGGAAACCATCTCCGTGAGCCGGCGTAAATATCTGCAAAGGCACTGTAAGCATCCTGCTACCTGGCAAGAAGCTTTGTTTTGGTACGGCAATCCAGTTTGTCATCAATCTACTTTTTATACCCGTAAGTTAATTGAGCAGATTGGACTTTATCAAGAGAACTTATCGATGGGCATGGACTACGAATACAATATCCGAGCTAATTCAGTTGTTCCCCCTACTTTGCTGCATTTTCCCATTGCTTATTACGATACTACGGGTGTTTCTTCCATTCGAGTATTTAAACAATTTCACAACCACCGCCGTATACGCGATCGCCATTTTAGACTATCTTGGTCTAAGCGGTTAAAAGTAGATACTTACTGTCTGCTTAAATCTTGTTATCGCTTGGCAATGATTCCCGCCAAGTTACTACTGTAGCTGTCGAGCGCATTACGCTCAAGGCTATTTCCCCCTGGCAACTGACTTAATGTTACTCGGTAGATTTGTCAGAGAATTAGTAGCCAGCAGGAGCAGTCGAATCGAGCTAAATAATCATCATAAAAACCCAAAAAAATGCCTAATTTGGGCTATTTACCCTACTTTTGGCGACAAATTTACTTCCTGATGATATTAATATAACTACCCTAGACCAAAATCAATATGAGTGTGAGCAAAAGCCCATCTGTTTCCATCATAATTCCGACTTATAACGAGATTGACAATATAGAAGCAGTTATAAATAAGTTTTTAGCCTCTAAATATCCCCATATATTAGAAATAATTATCGTCGATGGAGCGAGTACAGATGGAACGTCAGATAAGGTCAAACATTTATCCCGTATTTATCCCCAAATTAGGCTACTAGAAAACCCGCAACGAATTCAGTCAGCCGCTCTCAACATCGCTCTCGAAGCTTGTCAAGGAGACATTTTTTTGCGGGCAGACGCTCACTGCAATTATGCCCCAGATTACGTTGAGCGTTGTGTTTCGGCTCTAGAAAAATCTCAGGCAGTTAATGTGGGTGGGGCGCAACGTTTTGTGGCAGCAAATACTTTTCAAGCAGGAGTATCCTTAGCTTCTCGCAGTCTCCTCGGCAGCGGTGGCGCGAAGTATCGTAATCCTAATTATGATGGGTATGCCGAAACTGTTTTTCTCGGCTGTTTTTGGCGTAGGGTGTTGGCAGAAGTCGGCGGCTATGAAGTTACCCGCAAAGAAGATTCAGAGCTAAACTTTCGCTTACTCAAGACTTATGGCGAGCAAGCTATCTACATTAGTTCCCAAATCAAAGTCTGGTATTTTCCCCGTCGTAACTGGTTAGGACTATGGCGGCAGTATGTTAAATATGGTCGCGGTAGCTGCATCATGTCCGCTAGATATGCCGATACTCTGCCCTTGAGGAACAAAATCCCCTTTTTTGGCATTATGGTGCTAGCCACGGCTCTAATTGCAGATCTAAGCATTTTCCATGGCGCACTGCACACTATTCCCGCAATTCTTTTAGGTATCTGTCTGATTGCTCTAGAAGCCTTTCGCGTTACCCTCAAATATCACCCTGGCTTTCGGGAGAAGTTTTGGTACAATCCTCAGCAACCTGTACCCAATTTTTTGACTCGCTGGTTCTGGTGTACTATTGCGATCGCCACCATGCCTTTAGCTCACTTTGTCGGTTTTGGTTACCAGCTTTATCTGCGTAAGGTTTTGGGTAACAAAGATAATTGCTTTTTTGAGTCAAGAAGCAGTATACCCAAGCACAATTCTCGGACGAAAGAGAAAATAAAGGCGTAAAGTTTGGTTAAATAATCTAAGTTACAGTTTTAGCGATTCAATTCAATTTAAAGCAAGAGTCTTTTGACTCAAAATCTTAATAGTTGGGAGTAAATATATGAAAGTTATCATTCTGGGAGGAGACGGTTTTTGTGGCTGGCCTACCTCACTACACCTATCGAATCTCGACTTTGAAGTCATTATTGTCGATAATTTGTCGAGGCGAAATATCGACAATGAATTAGAAGTTAGCTCATTAACTCCTATTGCACCTATTGGACAAAGATTATCTACCTGGAAAGAACTAACAGGCAAATCAATTAAATTTCATAATATAGATATTGCTGCCGAATACGATCGCCTTCTAAGTCTAATTACATCAGAAAAACCTGATGCAATCGTGCATTTCGCCGAACAGCGGGCTGCACCCTATTCCATGAAGTCTTCCAAGCACAAACGCTACACCGTTAACAACAATCTCAACGCTACTAACAATTTGCTCTGTGCCATTGTTGAATCTGGTTTAGATATTCACCTTGTACACCTGGGTACAATGGGAGTCTATGGCTATGGTACCGCGGGAATGAAAATACCCGAAGGCTATTTAGATGTTGAAGTCGTTACTGATACAGGCGATCGCATTCAGCAAGAAATTCTCTATCCAGCCAATCCTGGTAGCGTCTACCACATGACGAAAACTCAGGATCAGCTATTCTTCTTCTACTACAACAAAAACGACGGCATCCGCGTTACCGATCTACATCAGGGTATTGTTTGGGGAACTAACACCCCAGAAACCCTCCTGGATGAAAAATTAGTCAACCGCTTCGACTATGACGGCGATTACGGTACGGTGCTAAACCGCTTTTTGATGCAGGCTGCTATTGGCTATCCTCTAACGGTACATGGCACAGGAGGACAAACTAGAGCCTTTATCCATATCAAAGATACAGTACGCTGTGTCCAGCTAGCGATCGAGAATCCGCCACCAAAAGGAGAACGGGTGAGAATTCTCAACCAGATGACAGAAACCCACCGCGTAATCGACTTAGCTGAGATGATCTCCTCCATGACTGAGTGCGAAGTTGCCTATCTAGACAATCCTCGTAACGAAGCAGTCGAAAACGAACTATTTGTTAAAAACCAGCGTTTCATCGATTTAGGTTTAAAACCCACTACTCTAAGCCAAGGATTACTCAAAGAAGTAACCGAAGTAGCCGAAAAATATGCTCACCGCTGTGACAAAAGCAAGATCCCCTGTACTTCTTTATGGATCAAGAAAAAAGAAGCCACGCCTGAAAATAATGGTGTAGAGCCAGCTAAGGTAACAAAAGTCTAGTCAGGCAATTCGAGGCAATCAAATTACGGTTTATTTTAGATGGGCAACTGCTCATCTTTTTTTTCGATAACATTCCACTAAGAGTTTATACAACTAAACCCCATCTA
>JBCCNG010000519.1:0-3630 GCA_039025955.1 Cyanobacteria bacterium P01_C01_bin.72
TATACGGGAATAATAGCCGATCAGATTATGACTGACAAAAATAATCCGCAGCAGCAGCCAAAGCAGGATCAAGGCGATTCTGAAACCAAAGCCGCAAAGTCGCTCCAGGCAGAAGTTAGCAAAGTAAATGAAAAGAAAAAGCGGCTCAAGTTTAGGGAAGAAGACATGATTAAAATCAAGTACGATTTTTAGTGATTCATCGTCGATTAAAAAAACTGATTGGTGTAGGGGCTTAAGAGCATGATCAAGATTACGTTGTCACTTTTCGGTTAGACATTTAGCTCATGACTGTAATTACTATCCGCGAACAAAGTCAAACTGAAAGTAATACTAAACTAGCTTTTGATGTGGTTTTGAGTATTGACGGCAATAACTATAACGTTACCGTTAGAGATCCTTTTGATGAAAGTCAGGAGCAGGAATTAGAGTGGTATTTTGAATCCTGGTTACGCTATCCCACTTTAGAGAATGTCAAGGCAAAGCGGGCTAAGATTAGCGTCAGGGAATATGGCGAGGCGCTATTTAAGCAGGTGTTTCAGGCAGATATTAACGCCTATGCTCATTACAGTCAGCTACGTAATGATTTAAGCCAAGTTAAGCTAGAAATTGAAAGTATTACCCCAGAATTCCATGCTATCCACTGGGAAGCGCTGCAAGATCCAGATTTACCCCGCCCGTTGGCAATTGATGCGGTAACAATTCGCAAAAGCACTAACGCCGCGACGATTAAGGCTGAGGTAAAAGAGTCCCCCACAATTAACCTCTTGGTAGTTACTGCTAGACCAAATGCGGCTCAAGATGTGGGCTATCGTACTATCTCCCGTCCCCTGGTAGAAGCAATCCGCAATGCCAAGTTACAGGTCAAGATCGAACTCTTGCGCCCTGGTACATACGAAGCCCTGGAGAGGCATCTGGAAGCAAAGGGCAGCAGCTACTATCATGTTGTGCATTTTGATGTCCACGGGGCATTAAAGACCTACGATGAGTTCAAGTCGGGAGTAGAGCATAACCGCTACATTTATGACGGTAAATATGGCAGAGAAACAATTGAACCATACGAGGGTAAGAAGGCGTTTCTAGCTTTGGAAGGGGAAACTGTCGGCGAATATGATCTGGTGGAAGCGACGGAGATAGCCAGTCTGTTGACGGGGAAAAGTATTCCTGTCTGTATTCTTAATGCCTGTCAGTCGGGGAAACAGGTTCGATCTTCTAGATCTCCTCTTGAAGATGAAGATGAGGAGCAAGATAGATCCCCCCTAGCAACTCTTGATGATGGATCTAGATCCCCCCTAGCCCCCCTTGATAAGGGGGGGATCAAGGATAGTCGGGACTCTGATAATGGGGGAAGTGATGAGACTAGTTTGGGTAGTCGGCTGATGAATGCGGGGATGCAGATGGTGGTTGCCATGAGTTATTCGATCACGGTTACGGCGGCGGAAATCATTATGGAGAAGATCTACGCCCACCTATTTGATCAGCAGGATCTAAATCGAGCAATTCGCCTGGGTAGAAGAGAGTTATATAACCGCAAGGAGAGAAAGGCTTATTACAACACGGAAATAGACTTAGAAGACTGGATCTTGCCCGTTACCTACTGCAACGGCGAAGTAAATTTTCGGCTGCGGCAGTTTACTCCAGAGGAAGAAGAGGCATATTACCTAGATCTAGATAGTAAGTACGAGTTTACTCAGCCTACCTATAGCTTTGTGGGGCGAGATATCGATATTCTCCTGATCGAGAAAGCCTTACTCCAGCACAACATCCTGCTGCTACAGGGCATGGGTGGCACAGGTAAAACCACTCTGCTCAACTACCTACGGCAATGGTGGCAGGTGACAAACTTTGCCCAGCAAATCTTTTATTTTGGCTACGACGAAAAAGCCCATACTCTGGAGCAAATTGTTCACGAGATAGGCAAGCAGCTATACAACCGTTTTGAATTTGGCACTTTCCAGGCATATAGCTTAACTGTACGGTGGCGTAAGCTAGTAGATAAACTGCGGGCAGAATCCCATATTCTAATTCTTGATAACCTAGAGTCAGTCACGGGGCAACCGTTAGCGATCCAAAATACCCTTGACGAACCCGCCAGAGCAGAAATCAAGCAGTTTTTAACGGCTCTAGATGGGGGCAAAACCAAAATCATCTTAGGTTCGCGCATTGCCGAAGAATGGCTCGCAGACAGCACCTTCCGCGACAACAAATATCGCCTACAGGGTTTAGATGCCCAAGCCCGCACCGACTTAGCCGAGAACATCCTACAGCGGGTAGACAGCAGCCAGTCATTAACAGAATTAAAAACCGATCCTCATTTCAAACGACTAATGAAACTGCTAGCGGGTTATCCCCTGGCGATGGAAGTAGTCTTAGCCAACCTAAAAAATCAATCACCCCAGGAAATATTAGAACAATTAGAGCAAGCCGAGATTAAAGAGACGGGAGAAGACAAAACCAACAATATTATCAAATGTATCGAATATTCCCACAGTAACTTATCAGCATCGGCACAGAAATTACTGCTATTGCTAGCGCCCTTTCGTGGCTTTATCGACAGTAGCGATCTTAAACATTATGGCGAAGAATTAGGCAAACTTGAACCATTCAAAACTTACGATTTAGCTAACTTAGAAGCTGCGGTAGCCGAAGTCGTAACCTGGGGTTTACTTTCACCGATTAATCAAGATCTACCCCAGCTATTAATTATTCAACCCGTATTGCCTTACTTTCTAAATACTAAACTAAAAGAAGCCGAGCCAGAAACTAGAGAGGCTATAAAATCAGGATTTAAAAATCACTACCAGGCTTTAGCCAACTATTATGATCGCCTACTGGAATCAAAAGAAGCCGAAAAGAGACAGTTAGGAATTGCCTTTGTCCGCTGGGAATACGAAAACCTTTATCAAGGATTGCAGATTTGTTTAGAACACAAAGAAAGAGTTTATAGTATTTGGATTTGTTTATATGATTACTTAGAATTGATTAACAACAAAATTGAACAGCTACGGCTAACTGATAGCCTTTATCAACAGATTTCAAACTACACTTCATAAGATAGTTGTCTAGGCTGGGAGGAAGATTTTGTAATTATTTCTGGTAATTTAGCTAAATGTTATCAGGAAAACAAAGATTATCAAACAGCAAAAGAAATATCTAAAAATGTATTGAAATTAGTTGCTCAATTTAAAAACATAGAAGCTGAACAAAAGCAAGCTTATTTTGCTGCTGCATATCATCAGTTAGGCATAGTTGCCCAAGAATTACGAGAATATACTCAAGCGCAGGAATATTATCAACAGGCTTTAAATATCTGTATTGAATACGGCGATCGCTATAATCAAGCTCTTACTCTGCATCAATTAGGTAGGGTTGCTCAAGAATTGAGAGAATACAATCAAGCGCAGAAATATTACCAGCAGGCTTTAAATATCAAGATTGAATATGGCGATCGCTTTTCGCAAGCTTCTACTTTGCATAACTTAGGTGCTGTTGCTCAAGAATTGAGAGAATATACTCAAGCGCAAGAATATTACCAACAGGCTTTAGATATCTATATTGAATGCGGCGATCTCTATGAGCAAGCTGATACTTTGCATCAATTAGGCATAGTTGCTCAAGAATTACGAGAATATA
>JBCCNG010000520.1:0-3624 GCA_039025955.1 Cyanobacteria bacterium P01_C01_bin.72
ATATCTGTTATGAAGCTATCAGCGCAGCGCAGACGCGCACAAAGGCGCTTAGTTCGTCGTAAGACGATATCCGAAGGTGTACCACAAGGGCCTAACATATCCTTTAGGACTGGTAAGGCGCAGCCCCATTCGGGGCAGATCGCTCTTAGCGAGCTGGATGCGAAGCATCGCCCTTACGCGCTATTAGCTTTTAAGAAAAATAAACTCAATCTATCAAAAAACCTTGCACTTGAACTGAAAAAAAGTCTTGAAACATATACAGATAGATAGTTTTGACTTATTCAGCAAGCTCTAAGTAAAATCAGCTAGCTCTTTAATCAAGTTAAAATCAAGCTTTTCCACATTGCTTACAACAATCTCTGCACCTGCTAACAATAACTTTTGAGCATAGTCCTGCTTTCTTGTTTGAGAGGTTTGGACGTGGGGCGGTAAAATGCCAATGGCAATCCATTTACGCTCTGGTTTTTGCTCTCTGGCTTTAACTACAGTGTACATATCCGCCACCGTATCGCCTAAATAAAAAACGGGATGATGAGCAAGATCATTATTTACTGCTGTTTCTATCTGAGCGATCGCCTGAAACATGCCCGTGGGATCGGGTTTACTGGGTGCATCTTCCATCGCTACTAAAATGGGACTCTCTAGCCCTAAACGTCTTTTTAAGACAAAATCTGCCGAACCTTTTGTTGCACCGCTAAAAAAGCCATATTCTACACCGTTAGCCTGCAACTGCTGAAAGTACGCAGAAGTTACCAGTAAGGGTTCATTAGCGATATAACCATCAAACAGTTCAGGATGTTTGCCCCGATAACGCTCTTGGAAATAATCTACAATTTGGTCATAGTCTAAATTCACCTCGTCACGAGACTGATCCATTGCCTCAAAATAACGATAGGTCAATTCTTGCGATGCTTCCCAATCATTGTTCCAGATCCCTTCCGACTTCAGATTATCCAGATCTTCCATTATCGGTCGCCAACCGCCTGCTGTGAAGTGTTCTACCGTATCGGCGATCGCTTTGCGATAGGAATTACCCACATCCCGAATCACCCCGTCAATATCGAAAATCAGAATTGCCTTGCTCATTTATCTCTTACCATTAAACAGAATTTAGTCCACACATAATTCCCGCAACTAATTATGAGCTATCTGCTATCAGTTTTTTTATCAGATACATAAAAATCAAGTGTGAAAGCAACTTCATACTCATCGCGTCTACTATAAGTACTCGTTTTAGCAAACTAGAAATAGTTTAGCAATTTGTATACTTAACTTAACTTAACCAAAAGAAATAAGTGAGAAAAGATAACGCAAATATAACGGTTTCGAGCTATGATCGATGTGGCTTTAGGGACTACAGTGCCAAAAATATTTTCAACTGCCAAAACCCCTGTATTTTCGTCGCAATATTGTCTTATTGACAATGATCTCCCGTCACAACTGATTTTTTTAACAAACTGTTACATGTCATAAAGTAACAGAAAAGCCTATTAAATTTGACAAATTAAGAATTTTGTGGAGAAAGCAATAGATTGTTTGATGGGCTAGAAATGATTGTTGGCTGACAAATTGATCGCTGAAGCAGTAATTAACCTGTGAGTAATGAGTGCAACTGATATGCGTAGGCGGCGCTGACGGCGGGAAGCATTTCTTTAGGGACAACATTAGCTTTTGATACGTAGGGCTTGCTGAATAAGTCAAAACTATCTATCTGTAGATGTTTCAAGACTTTTTCTTCAGTTCAAGTGCAAGGTTTTTTGATATAGTGAGATATTTTTCTAGCACTTAGTACAATAAGATGCTCTATTTTTTCAAAAGCGAATGGCGCGGAAGCATTCGCTTCCCAGTCGTCGAAGACGACGATCTGCACGTACGTGCTGCGCTAAAAGCTAAGAGCTTTTAAACAGATATCATCTCAAATCCCATTTTTTCAGCAAGCCCTACGTACTGCGTAAGGTCAGTTATTTAGATGAGACTGTCGAGGGTGCTTTATATTCGAGGATACTTTGTTTACGCCCCAGCAGCTTATTCAAAGAAAATTGTATTTGACCCTGAATCTGAGGAAACTTAATCAAGACGCAGTTCAGCGCATAGATTAGGGCATGGCGAGAACTATATCTAGTTTTGAGATAGCGGTAGATTTTATATACCAGCAGAGGATAGGCAAACAAGAGAACTAAACTCCAGCCATGACTCAACCCCACCGTAGCTAGAGCGATCGCGGGAACTATGCCACCCCAGAGCCAAATACTTTTGGTTTCTTTGACTCGATGGCGTTCGGGAGCTTGGCCGTGAAGTCCTGCACCTGCGGCATAGGCATAACCTGAGCGCACCGATCTTTGCCACCACTGACCAAAACGAGTCATCTGGGCATCATGGAGGGTCATGTCTCCTGAAAGACGGACAATTTTTCCCCCCTGGCGGCGCAATCTTAAACACAACTCGGATTCTTCTCCCGCAATCAGACTCGGATCAAAACCATTGACCTCTTGCCAAGCTGCTACTCGCATCATCGCATCTCCTCCACAGGCTTTGGCTTCTCCCACGGGGGTGTTCCACTCTAGATCACAGAGGAAATTATAGAGCGATCGCCCAGGGTAGCGTTCGCGACGACGACCACAGACAACAACCCAATCAGCATTGGTGGTTAATACTTCATAAGCCTGTTCCAGCCAGCCAGGAACAACTTCACAGTCGCCATCTACAAACTGTACATAGGTTAGCTCAGGATGAAGCTGTAGAAGCTTGGTTAGCCCCTCATTTCTTGCCCGTGCTGCGGTAAAAGGAACTGTTAGATCAAGCTCTAAGACCTCTACTCCCAGGGATTTTGCCATTGCCACGCTGTTATCTGTCGAACCAGAATCAACATAGATAATATCTGGCGCTGAATCTAGCACCGAGAGCAAACACTGGCGCAGGCGATCGCCTTCATTTCTGCCGATCACCACAATGCCTAGATTTTTAATGCCTAAATTTTTTGACCGATCTTCTAACATAAAACTCCTAGATAACCCTTAATTATTCCTGACCACACGGGCAGTTGTCGGCAGGGTAAACAGATATTTAAAGCCCAGTTGTTGACAACAGCGGTATAGCCCAATCGGGACGTAGATGCCGACCATAGTTCCCAAAATCAGATGAATCATCGGGTCATCGATGCCGATCTTTTGCAAAACGGTACGAAATACCGCCGAAGCAATGGTGTGAGCTAGATAAATTTGCAGGGTCAGCCGCCCCCAGTTTTTGAGCCACAATCCCAACTGAAACTTTTCGAAGGCAAATGCCAGACAAATGACTGCCGCAGTGCCAATTAGAGCAATAGGCGGCACCGCAGCTATATATTCCGCTGCCTGAATCTTCGTCAAACTAGCCACTGTCAGCAGCAAGAAAAGTCCCCAGGGTATGAGTAAAGAGCGTTTGATGTTACTCAGCCAGCTTGAGATCCTATTGCTGCCAACCACTGCACCCAAGGCAAAATAGACTGCGTGACGACGAAATAAATAAAGCATCCCCCAGCCACCAAAATTGATTTTGAGGACATGAGCCAGATATAAGGCGATCGCCACCCACAAGAGCTGCTGTAAAGTTAGACCCAATTTGCTGCCCAGGTAAAAAGCAAGGGAA
>JBCCNG010000521.1:0-3621 GCA_039025955.1 Cyanobacteria bacterium P01_C01_bin.72
CGCGGACTTTAAGTTTAGCTTTCTGGTTTCCATTGTTGCAGAATAGCCATTAATAGTTCCCGCTATTTGGACAGCAGACAAACTGTAACGCTCATTAATGTCCGCGAGGCAAAAGCTAGCTAAATGATCTGTCTTTCAGCAACGACAATCAATAAAATAGTTATATAAATTATCCAAATACAATCAAGCAGAATTTTTTGCCACTCTTAATTAACAATTGCTCTGGGAAAAACTAGTTGTTTTACCAATCAATCTTAAAAGCCATTTTTATAGATAAACTTGCTCGCCGTTAAAGCCGTTAAATATGATGAATAGCAACAAGATTACTCAATTAACCCTGGTGGGAGCATTAAGCACCGTATTCGCTTCCAGTTTGCTAGCTGTGACCCTCTCTCCGCTGACAACCAAAACAGCGATCGCCCAGGTTGATCAGGTTCTTTCTCCTGAAGAGGTCAATCTCCGGGCAAAACAAATTATTGTGCGAATTGATGGGGCTAGTGTTGGTTCGGGGTCGATACTGGAACGGACAGGTAATAACTACACTGTCTTGAGCAACTGGCACGTGATGAAGAATCAGGGCAGCTATATCGTACAGACCATTGATGGTCGCAAACATGAGGTAATTCCTAGCAGCATTAAACAGTTGCCTGGGCTAGATCTGGCGCTATTTGAATTTAGCAGCAATCAAAATTATCAAGTTGCTGAATTAGGAGACTCTAGTCGTTTAAGTGAGGGACAGACTATTTATTTTGCGGGCTATCCTGGGGAACTACGCCGGGAAGATAACCGCTATTATCGTTTCTTTACGGCTAACTTAGTGGGTATCCTGCCCAGATCGACAGAAAATGGCTATTCTCTTATTTATAATGGCGAAGCCTTCCCTGGCATGAGTGGTGGTCCTGTTTTCAACCGTGAGGGCATGATGATTGGGGTTCATGGTGAAGCAAATATCCACGCCCTATCTGGAGCAACTTCCAACTATGCTATTCCCATTGCCAGTTATCAACAGGCGATCGCTAAACTTAATTCTGCTCCTAAAATACCTGCTCCCATAGCTCAAACCCCTCCTCCAGAACCTGCTCCTGAGATACCTGCTCCTATAGCTCAAACTCCCACCCCAGAAGCAACTCCAGAAGTTAATGTTTCGCCGACACCTGCTCCTGTAACCCCAGAAACTTCTGTCCCTCAACCCGAAGAGAATCCCGAAATAATCGTGTCGCCAGAGGTTAGCTCACCCCCCGTCGCCGAAATTCCCCCCACACCAGAGAAACCTGCCAATAATCAACCAGCAGCAGAACTAAATTCCGAGAATATTTCTTCTGTACCCACCTTTTCCCCCATTGTCACAATTGAACCAGAATCAACAGCTACCCCCGAAACTCAGCAGTCTGAAGTGGCAACACAGCCTCAAGCTGCACCGCAACCAGAAGCTACTGAAGCAGAGAAAATAAAGCCACCTGAGGCGGCGGCAGCGCCACCACAGCCAGAAGTAGTAGAAACTGTTCCCGTAGAACTAGAGGAGATCTATGTTCCCACAGTTTCGCGCAAAATTGCTTTAGTTTCCCCTAGAACTGGGATTGATTACACTAAGCTGCGTAATCTGCTCAAAGAGGAGAAATGGTCGGAAGCAGATATTCACACCTACAAACTAATGGGTCAAATTATCAAGTCTGCCAAGCTGCAAAAAAAACGAACTTTTATTGAGCTAAAAACGATTGCTGAATATTCCTGCCCCGATGTCAGAACCGTCGATTCTCTTTGGAAAAAATATAGCGACAACCAGTTTGGCTTTAGTCAACAGCAGCAGGTGTGGCGTAGCGTTAACCAAGAAGGAGATTTTTCCACCAAAACCTGGCGGCGTTTTGCTACTAAGGTAGGTTGGAAAGAAGGAGCAGTAGAAGACAGTAGCGGTTATCTACTTTATGAACAGCTAGATTTTGAGCCAACCGCAGCTCCCGCTGGTCATCTTCCCTGGTGGTTTGCCCTCCCCGATGAATCACAAAAGGTAATCAAATATTTATTTGCCCGCTGTAATCTTAACCCTACCGATGCAGAGCTAGAAGCTGAAGCAAGACAAAATTCTGAAGATACAGCTCAAAACCCTGATGATAGTTCACTGCGTCGCCGCGATACTAGCCAGCCCGATATCAATAAACCACCCAAATCCCCTGATAATTAGACGAGAAGCCAAAAAAAAGCTTTTGTGGCTGACTCATCCTTCACCTAACAATCTATGGAACACCATCAAATAGCCCTTAAAATCAAAACTACAGGCAAATCTCTCCATAAGATTACCAAACAAGTAAAACAGGCTGTAGCTAAATCTAACATGGTCACAGGGCTATGTACGGTTTTTGTCCGTCATACTTCCGCCTCGTTGTTAATTCAGGAAAATGCCGATCCTGATGTTTTAATTGATTTAGAAAATTTCTTTGCCCAACTAGTACCCGAAAATGGCAGCCGCTATATCCATAGTGCCGAAGGACTAGACGATATGCCAGCCCATATTCGCTCTGCTCTGACTAACACCTCGGAGCAAATTCCTATTTCTAGGGGCAATTTGGTCTTAGGTACTTGGCAGGGAATATATCTTTGGGAACATCGACAAAGAGGTAGCAACAGAGAGATAATTGTCCATATTAGCGGTATAAAATCTTGATTCCCAGGACGTATCACATAACCTCAGCAGATGAATGGCAGCAGGCCCAGGAGAATGGTTACTATCAGCCCAAAGGATTTGCTCAAGAAAAATTTATTCATCTTTCCTATAGTCATCAACTCTTGACAGTAGCTCATCGTTTTTATACGGGGCAGAAGGGACTTGTTATATTAGTGATTGATTCATCTAAAATAAAGGATGGTCTAATCGAGGAAAATTTGGAGGGGGGAACAGAATTGTATCCTCACTTTTATGGTGTATTGTCAACTGATACCGTTCTTGATGCGATCGCCTTTCCCTGTAATGCAGACGGTAGTTTTAATCTACCAGTTGGATTAAACATTTGAATTATGACTTGGACATTTATTTAGACGAAGATCGTCTCTGTTTCGCGATCGCTTTCCATGGAAAAAGTAAAATCCTGCGGTGTAATCTGCTTCACTAAAACTAAAAAACCATCATTTTTGTTGATGAAGCGATCTTATCGTTATGATTTGCCTAAAGGTCACATTGAACCAGGGGAAACTGAGTTACAGTGCGCTCTAAGAGAGCTATTTGAAGAGACAGGAATTAGCCGCAAGCAAGTTTGTTTAGAGCTTGATTTTCGCTTTCGGACGGTTTATTATCCTCGCTATCGCCGTTTTGGTGGTGAAAAGGTTGAAAAGTCCCTAGTGATCTTTTTTGCTTGGGTGAGTGAGGAATTGGAAATTGTGATGACAGAACACAGCGCCTCGGAATGGGTTGAATGGAATCCGCCTCATTATTTCCACAACCGTATTATTGATGAGCTATTAGTGGCGGTGGAACAGAAATTAATGATTGGCAAGTAGAGATATAGTCGTTTTAATTAATTTTTGCACCCTCAAAATTATAGATTCGAGGTAGTAGGTAGTAGGTAGTAGGTAGTAGGTAGTAGGTAGTAGGTAGTAGGTAGTAGGTAGTAGGTAGTAGGTAGTAGGTAG
>JBCCNG010000522.1:0-3615 GCA_039025955.1 Cyanobacteria bacterium P01_C01_bin.72
AATTTTCAGACAGGAAAAATAGCCACAGTCTAACTCTTGTCCTCGTAATCTGCTAGTAAATTTTACTCTCACCCGTTCAATCACCTCTAAAAAGTAAGAGATAAGAAGTAATCAATCATCACCAACACACCAGGCGATCAATCCTATTCCCAGCAGGGCTAATGTCCACCAACCAAGAGAGGCAAAATTAATAGCCAGATCTACAGGAATGAAAATCAAGGTTTCTGTGAAAAACCAATTGCCAATTAGTAGTAAAACTAAAATAACAGCGAGTAACATCGTTTTAAATCTTTTTTACTTCCTGATAAGTTAGAGCAATTGTTGCTGACAGCATGATGCCTAAAGCTGGAGCGATCGCCACTAGCCAGATACCGTTGATCAGCAATAGCCAGCAACAGCCAAAAAGTAAGCTTAAAGCAGCAGCGAGAAATACCATGATTTTGATTGGCGATCGCTTTTGCAGCAAAAATATAGTTGAGCCAATCATAGCCCAGGCACTAATCCAGAGTATCTCCAGGGGTTCTGATACCCAATGGAGTAGTTTTTGTTTTCCTTGAACGACATCAATAATTTGACTAGTCATCATGGCATGAATTAATACCCCAGGAAAGGGTTTAGCCTGTTTTTTTCGACTGTAAGGGGTGTCGTGTAAATCTTTTTTATGACCTTCAACACCGACCATAACTAGCTTATCTTGGGCGAGCTGATCAATCTCTGTCTGAGACTTAGTTAAAATTTCTCTCAAGGGCATAGTACGAGGTATACCCCGCCGATAGTTGAGCAATATTTGATAGCCATCAGTCTCCGTCTCTGCCAAACGATAGCCGCCACTGCTGGATTTAAGCCGAGGGAAAGAGACTTGAGCGATTTCTAGAGGGGACTGGGAATTGAATTGGGTGGTCACATCCCCCAAGTATTTTAAAGCTAACCGTAGGCTAAGAGAAATGCTGCTTTGACAAAGTTGGTCGGGGGACATACCCAAAATTTGGCGACGGATCGTATCGTCATTGTCGATCGCCCAATTACTAAAGCCTAGCTGTCGTAGTTCAAGCTGCTGGGGTGGGGCAATACTGATGAACTCAGGCAGGTTTTTGACGCGGCAAATGGCAACAAAATTATCATTCTGGGCAATAGTGCTGGCTAATTCGGGAGCAAAAGGAAAATCGTGAATAACATCTGAGGCGATCGCCCTAACTGAGGCGGAGTTTAATTTCTGTATCAGCTGATTTAAAGCCTGATCTGCCAGTGAACCGCGCATGTTCAGCGCCCAACCCTGTTCATTTTGATAGGCAAGATCTCGGTCATCGATAGTAACAACTAAAACCCGCTCGTCTACGGGAGGATTGTAACGCCACAGCAGTAAACGATCATAAGCGCCCAACTCTGCTGACTCTAGCCAACCGAAAAACTGCATCAAACCGATGAAAATAGTGGTAATGACGGCGATGGAGATTCCAGAAATGATTTGGGGCTTTGAGGGAGAAGATTTGGGTTTAGGGGGAAACGAACTGTAACTAGGTGAAAAATCTGACCATTGAGGCGGAATTACGGCGGGATTTTGATAAATTACTGGTAGCCAGCTAGCGCAAGGAAACTGTTTTTCTCTGCTTTGTAGTTGTTCTCTAGCTTTTCTCATCGCTAGATAGAGAGAATTTCCCCCAGCGTAAGCTTGCAGAAAACACTTCACAAACTGCTGTGCCATCTCATCAGGGATTGGTGAGCGCATGACAATTGACTGCGGTAAGGATAGTTGTCCCAATTCTTCAGCTAAACCTAATCCATCACAGGAGTTGAAAATTGCCAACTGTAAGCCTGAAGCGATCGCCTGTCTAAATCCATACCTTAACTGCTCTATGGTTAGCTCATCTTCAGAGTTGAGATATAAAATTCCCTGTCTGTCTAGGGTTCTACTATGTCCCGCAAAAAAAACAATATCCCAAGTTTCTTGCCAAAGACAATCATATAATTCGGGAATCGTCGGTTCTGTCAAAAATTTTATGTATCCTGCTTCTAAAGTTTGAAGCAAGGTACGATCTGCTTCCAGATTAATTCCTTCCCCATCCCCCAAAATAGCTAAAATTCTAACCTGTTGCTGGCGCGGTGGTTTTGGCTCATCATCTAGCGCACGGGCAAAATTGGGGTTACTCACCGCAATCTCTAGATTAGGGTAGTTTTCCACCAGATCCCAGCAGCACCAGGGCAGTTGATGAATTTCTGGATGATCGCTACAGATTAGAACTCGCGCGGGTTCATCACGATTTAATTCTTCTCGCAGATACCTATCAATCGGGCTAAATTCTCCAGAGTCAAGCCACTGCAGAAATTCTTGCTCAAGCTGTTTGGCTGATTTGGCTAGCTGTTTGAGTGGATTAACTGCACCATTGTAGATAATTTGCTGGGGTTTGATGCGAGGATTATTGCCCAGCTGATTGTAAAGCTGTTGCCAGGTATTTAAATAGTACCTTAGTTTTTCCGCAGGGGGTAAGCTACCCGAACGACCTCGATCTACAGAACTTCCTTCTTGTCCAATTTCCGAATTGACCAGGAAACCTGATGCTAAACTGCCGTTAAACTTGAGGACTACTAACTTTGTCATCGATCATGTCAAGCAATTATTTCTCTTACTTAATCATAACTTTTGAGGTGGAAGTGAAATCTTAATCGATCTTTTCCCTTTCCCCTTTATCAATTATTGACAAATCTAGTGTTTAGTCTTTAGTTACACAAGCCTTTAATTTATCATTCATTATCTTACTGCTAGTAACATAACACATAGCTGGCTATGGGCATTTGTGTGCATACGCGCTGCGTTTTTTAGGTTATTTTCCGTAATTGAGGCTGGAATAAATGCGATGCCTTTATCCTCAAGGCGGCAAGGACAAGTGCGAAGCGGTATCCTTTAGGGCGGCTATGCTTCGCAAATCGCCATCAAGATGAGCTACAATTTTGCCTAACTTGTTACCAATGCCACTATCTACTACCTCAAAAGCCAGTTGATAAATAGCGTAGACCTTTAAAATTGTAAAATTTAAATTGTAAAATTCTCGACTACAAACTCATCATCCAAGGAGATTTCTACGGCAAAATTCTCCTGTAGTTCGCCGCTAAAACAAAACTCAATCGTTTCTGTCTCATTAGCCTGGGCAATCATTACAGACTGGCTATGGCGGTCAACAATTACTAGCTCTAATCCTTCTGGTAAATAACAATCATATTGATAGTTACTCACCCTAACAGAGACATTGAACTCTGTTGTACTCAGGGGCTGAATATTCAAAATTAGAGCAATCGTATGCTCGCTGTCTTTGCCCAATTTAGTCAGTTTAACTCGGCTTTCAGACGCGGGAGCAAAGGGAACTTCCGCTAATTTTTGCTTACTTCTAAAGCTCATTGCCACAGGGGGCGCAAATAGCTCATCCAAACTATGCCAACCGCAGTCTAAAGCTCCGCGCATCCAGCTACTCAAGCCAACCGTTGAAATCGGAGCAACACGTTTTTGCTGGCTCAAATAACTCGGAAATTCCCTCAAAGATTCTAATTGAGTTAACGGAAATTCTAACTGCTTAATTTCGCGGGCAAATCCCAGTATTTTGGCGATTTCTAAAGCTTCATCTA
>JBCCNG010000523.1:0-3607 GCA_039025955.1 Cyanobacteria bacterium P01_C01_bin.72
TAGATTCTAGTTTCTCTTCAGGAATACCTCTACCAGTATCATGCACTGCAATCTGACACATATCACCTGCCACAGTAGCTTTTAATTCGACTATGCCCCCTGGTTGAGTAAACTTAATCCCATTACCAATCAAATTAGTTAAGGTTTGCAAAATGCGATCGCTATCTAGATTGAGGGAGATAGGTGCGGATGGAGATAAAACTAACTCTACTCCAGCTTTGCTAGCCATAGCTTGCATTGTCTCTGTTGCCTGAATTAAGAGGGGGTTGAGATTCTGAGTATGAGGCTCGATCGCAATTTTACCTGACTTCATCCGTTCGAGATCGAGAATATCGTTGACTAGACGAATCAAACGTTCGCTATTGCGAATGGCTACTTGCAGAATCTTTTTCCCCTTTTCGCTCAAACTACCTAACTTGCCAGAATTCAATAAATCTAACGCACCAATAGTAGAAGTCATGGGGGTACGCAGTTCGTGACTTACTAAAGAGATAAATTCATTTTCTAGACGTTTGCGTTCGGTAATATCGTTTAAAATCTGCAACGTGCAGCGAACTCCAGCCAATTGAATCGACTCCATCGATAATAGTAAAGTTTTGACGCTTCCCGATTTGGTAACAAAGTCCAATTCTAAGTTACGAATAAAACCATGAGTAGTTAGCTTGGTTAATGCTTGACGGTATGCTGCCAAAGCTGAGGGAGAATAAAGACTAGAAAGATTGCGATCAATTACTTCTTCAGTTTCATAACCGCTCATCTCTAGAAAACTTTTATTTACCTCCAAGACTCTTTCTTCTTCTTGGGTTGCGATCGCAATTGGATTGGGACAAGCTCGAAAAGCCTTAGAAAATTTATCTTCAGCAGCCGTTTTTTGGGCGATTTCTTGTTGCAGCTGTAAATTTTGCGCTTCTAACTTAAGTTGCAACTTGCGAATGGTTAAATGGGTATCCAGCCTAGAGAGAACTTCTTCTACTTGAAATGGTTTAGTAATATAATCTACCCCACCAGCCTGAAAAGCTTTCACCTTATCAAAGACATCTCCCAAAGCACTGATAAAAATTATCGGAATATCCTTAGTGCGATCGTCTGCTTTAAGCTGCTGGCATACTTCGTAGCCATTCATTTCGGGCATTTTTACATCTAACAGAATCAAATCTGGAGGCGCGACTTTTGCCCCGCGAATTGCCGTAGAACCCTTCGTAACGCTACGAACCTTATAATTCTTTTCCGTTAGTATCTGAGACAATAGCGCCAGATTTTCAGGAGTGTCATCAATAGCTAAAATATCGGCTTTGGGACTCTGGTTAACTGCTCTTGTCATGGAATTTCTCAAGAATAGTAACTTTATTATTGTCTCTACTAGAATTTAAAGCTTGGAAACTATTACAAAATTATAAGGAAAGAGAGAAAAACTAGAGATTAAGAAAAGTATGAAAAAGTATTATTTAGTCTTAAAACTGCTAATCTAGAAAAATCACCAGTCTAAATTTTAAGTAAGTAATGGATGTCGAAGCTGCGATTTCAATTGCCGATACCTTAATTTTTCAAAAGACAGGAAAACATTTAGATACTCTACAAACTAATATTTTTCGTAGTTCTTGGCTGGGAGAGAAATACGAGAAAATAGCCGAACAAAACTATTGCTCTGATTCTCATATCAAGATGCTAGGGGCGAATTTATGGGAAAATCTCTCCATCGCCCTTAATGAAAAGGTGACGAAGAAGAACTTCCGAGCAGTTTTGGAACGCCAAAATCGAACCTTGACTAACTTCAGTGAAGTTAAGCAATCCCACAACCCAACCAAACTTTTAGTCGCCCCCAAAATCGAGTTAGAGCTTCCAGAGGGTCGAGTTCCTCTAGGTTCGCCATTTTATGTTAAGCGTCCTAATATCGAGCATCAATGCGATCGCACGATCCTCAAACCAGGGGCATTAATTCGGATTAAAGCTCCAAGACAGATGGGGAAATCCTCTCTCATGGTAAGAGCGATCGATTACGCGACTCAAGCAGGCTACCATACAGTAACCATAGATTTTCAACTAGCAGATCGTAAGATCTTTGAAGACTTCGATCTATTTCTCAAGTGGTTTTGTATCAGCATCACCAGAAAATTAGCTTTACCGAATCGCATTAATGAATATTGGGACGATATTTTCGGCTCAAAAATGAGTTGCAAGGACTATGTTGAGAATTACTTACTAACTCAATTAGAACAACCTTTAGTATTAGCCTTAGAAGAAGTAGATCTTCTATTTCAATATGCAGAACTGGCTGATGATTTTTTTGCCCTCCTGCGTTCTTGGCACGAAGAAGCGAAAAGTAGTCTTATTTGGCAGAAACTTAGGTTAATTATTGCTCATTCTACGGAAGTATACATTCCCCTCAATATCAATCAATCTCCGTTTAATGTGGGGTTACCTCTAGAATTAACCGAGTTCCGCTCGGAACAAATTTTAGACTTAGCCATCAGACACGGCTTGGATTGGAATTCTTCCCAAGTAGAAAAGCTAGTCAAAATGGTGGGAGGACATCCTTTTCTAGTGAGAATTGCTCTTTACAATCTAGCACAGCAAAAACAAACCCTAGAACAATTATTTGCGGTTGCGACTACTGAAACTAGCCCTTTCAATCACAATTTGCGCCGACATTTATGGCAATTACGAAAACAGCCAGAGTTGGCTAGAAGTCTGAAGACAGTTTTAACTTCAACTAGTTCGGTGCGTCTAGAGCCAATAATCATGTTCAAATTACACAGTATGGGTTTAGTTCGTTTGCAGGGTAATGAGGTGACTCCCCGCTGCGAACTATATCGCCTGTATTTTAAAGATCGCCTTCAAAATTATGATGAATAGTGGAAACTGGAAGTTCCGATCCTGGGAAAATATTTTTTAAGCAGAATAGATCGAAATCACTGTTTAAACCAATTGCAGCAGCAATGACAATCATACAAAAGGGAAATAGTGCCAAGATAAGATCTGAATTTTTGCCTAACATTTTAAAGTTTCCAGCCATGCGTCCTTTTCTTCTTCTAATAATAAGTCTATTCCTAATCCTCCTCAATAGTAAAAAGTATTAATAATTATGGCATTCCAAGACTTTATCTATGATGCTGGTAGTGGAGACTCGTTCTACGATAGCAATGGTATGGGAAATGGTTTGCCAGATTGGAAACAAATGAAGATAAATTTTATCTCCCCAAGCACTTTAAAGATTAGCGCACAAGGTATTGGCTTGGTGTTGGTGATTATTGCTTACTTTTTAAAATGGGGCATATTGAGTCGTTTGGGTATAGTACCTGAAGATATTTGTTCCCCTCAAACGATGACTAAATATTTAAAACAAGGAGGCGATCCCAATGCTTGGCGAAATGATTTTGACTATTAATTCCCAATAGTACATTGTTTTGCAAAAGTTGAAGACCAAAAGATATTAACTCTATTTATAGAAAAAGGCGGAAATTTAAACTATAGATATTGGGGAGGTAATACAATTTGGGCAGAATTACGCTCGCCAGAAAGTGCCTTGATTTTATTTCATAGCGTTAACGAGAGTAACAGATTTAGCGATCTCCAGAAGCAAAGAATAACTTTAAAACTTCTAGCAAAA
>JBCCNG010000524.1:0-3602 GCA_039025955.1 Cyanobacteria bacterium P01_C01_bin.72
GCAAAAAACAGTTTCCAAATAAACTGATAAAAATCGGCGATCGCCCTTTTCTGTTCCAGATCAACGTTACGACTACGCCACCACAGTAAACCCAACAAAACTAGATGGCTAGCAACAAAAAAGCTCACGTTGAGGGACTGTAGCCAGAATAACCCCGCCGCAATCATGCCCAGGTAACAGACGACAATTACGCCGCGAGCAAGATTAAATACCGCAGGTTTACCAATTACCAAAGTCAAGGTGTTGATATTATATCGCCTGTCCCCTTCTAGATCAGGTACATCTTTGAAAATTGCGATCGCTACGGTAAATAAAAGAATAAATAAAGTCAATGTCCAAACGTAGGGGTTTAATGCCTCTCTACCGTTAAAGCGATCGCCATAGTGTAAAAATAGTCCAATATTAACAATTACTCCCCGCACCGTTAAGATACAAAAAGCTGCCCAAAAAGGAAACCGTTTCAGGCGAATTGGGGGAGTTGAATAGACTGTACCGATAATCAAGCTGATGACGACTGTTGCTAGTAACCATTTTCCTGCTAATGCTGCCACGATTACAGCCAGGATTCCTGTAGTCGCCACAATTAACTTACCCTGCCCGATGGTAAATTCTCCTGAAGCCAAAGGCAGATCTGGTTTATTGACGCGATCTATTTCCACATCATAAAGTTGATTTAAGCCAACTATATAGACATTGCCACAAAGACAGGCAAACCATACAGCCAACATTTGTTCTAAATTGACCGCATCAATTTGTGTTCCCGTTGTCGCTACAGAAATAAAATACAGCGCCAAGACGCTAAGGCTAGTGCCAATGATGGTATGTGGACGGGAAAACTTCCCGAAGCTTTTCAGCCAATTCATATTCTTAAATCCAGATCGCAAAAATTTCCTAATTTCCCAACGCTTTGATACTCTGCAAAGCAGCGTCTTTCTAGCTAGAGATATGGTCTTGAATATAGCGTGACTAGTAGCTGAAGATATCTAATCTGTATTTGTCCTTAATATTTAATCGGCAGTTAGCAACGCCAAAAAAGTTAAGCCGTAATAATCTCTCTAATTTGCTCTAGATCTAGACTTACTGTGTCAGCATCTTTCGTACTCAGCCAAAGTAAATATTCGACGTTGCCCGCAGGACCCGTGATCGGCGAAATTGTCAAACCATGATACTGCCAACCCAGGGCTTGTGCCGCTTGCCATACCTGCATAATTGCCGCCGCGCGATCGCCTGGATCTCGAACCACGCCTTTTTTACCTACCTTTTCTCTGCCCACTTCAAACTGCGGTTTAACTAGCAGCACTACTTCTTTGGGTGGGGCTAATAGATTCCAGAAAGCTTCGAGTACTTTGGTCAGGGAAATAAAGGAGAGATCCATCACGCCCAAGTCTGCCATGGGTGCATCGCCATATAGTTCGAGGGGAGTCAGATGGCGGATATTAGTTCGCTCTTTAAGGATAACGCGATCGCTTGTGCGAATCGTCCAGGCAACCTGTCCATAACCCACATCTACCCCATAGACTAACTTAGCCCCCGACTGAAGTAGGCAGTCGGTAAATCCCCCAGTGGAAATGCCACCATCTAGGCAAATGCGATCGCGAACTCCAATTTCAAAGGTTTCCAGTGCCTTGATTAACTTCTTGCCACCACGGGAAACATAGGGAGGCTGTTCCTTAACCTCAATCTCGGCATCAGTTTTAATCTCTGTCCCAGGTTTATCAATAATCTCCTGGTTGACCTTAACTTTTCCTGCCCGAATCAAACGCTGCGCTAATGCCCTAGAATCACAAAGTTCCAGGCTAACTAGTAGTTTGTCTAATCGCTGTTTTGCCAAGATGTATTTTAGATATATTTAACGTTTGAGATGAATTGTCTTCGTTCAAGTTTACTAGTTTTTCGCTCTCAACTTTTAATAGACACCCCAAAGAGTTATGCAGTGAATTTATCTGCAATACGTACCCTAAAAAATATAGATAAGAAAAACCGGAGCTAGCAATATATTCTCACCATGCAAGCTCCGGATATGTTCGAGAAGTATCTTTATATATATTAAGTAACCCGTTAACTATGAACATCAGTCATTTGACTGAATGTCAATTCTAAAAATCAGCAAGATGACTTAGATCAATTGATTGAGCGCTGAGTCAGACATCCCAGACGAAAGATCCTCCAGACAAAAAACTCACGCAACACCGCAAAATTATAAAATTATTAAATAAGGGAAAAATAACGGTTAATTTTTTATGTTTGATGCTCTAGCAGATCGTCTTGATGATGCCTGGAAGAAGATTCGGGGTCAAGACAAAATATCAAAAAGCAATATTCAAGATACCCTCAAAGAAGTGCGCCGCGCTTTACTATCAGCGGATGTTAATCTCCAGGTAGTTAAAGGCTTCATTGCCGACGTTGAACAAAAAGCTTTAGGAGAAGGGGTAATCTCTGGGGTTAATCCAGGACAGCAGTTTATTAAGATTGTCTACGATGAGCTAGTCAAAGTGATGGGGGAAAGCAACGTTCCCTTAGCACAGGCAGATCAACCCCCCACAGTGATTCTGATGGCTGGTTTACAGGGTACGGGTAAAACTACCGCGACGGCTAAACTGGCGCTTTATCTCCGTAAACAAGAGCGTTCCTGTTTAATGGTGGGGACTGACGTATATCGTCCTGCGGCGATCGATCAGTTGCTTACTTTGGGGAATCAAATTGACGTACCCGTATTTGAAATGGGAACAGATGCCGACCCCGTAGAAATTGCTCGCCAGGGGGTCGAGAAAGCCAAGGAACTGGGAGTCGATACGGTAATTGTCGATACGGCTGGACGACTACAAATTGACGACGACATGATGGGAGAACTGTCTCGCATCAAAGACACCATTAAGCCAGATGATACGTTGCTAGTAGTGGATGCCATGACGGGACAGGAAGCGGCAAACCTGACCTATACTTTCCACGAGCAAATCGGCATTACGGGGGCAATTCTCACTAAGTTAGACGGCGATAGCCGTGGCGGTGCGGCATTGTCGGTAAGGCAAGTATCGGGACAGCCGATTAAGTTTGTCGGTGTGGGGGAAAAAGTAGAAGCGCTAGAACCTTTTTATCCCGATCGCTTGGCATCCCGTATTCTGAATATGGGGGATATTCTTACCCTGGTGGAAAAAGCCCAGGAAGAACTTGATCTAGCTGATGTTGAAAAGATGCAGTCCAAGATCATGGAGGCAAGGTTTGATTTTAATGACTTTGTCAAACAAATGCGCCTGCTCAAAAATATGGGTTCTTTGGGGGGAGTACTCAAGCTAATTCCTGGGATGGGTAAAATTAGCGGTGCTGACCTGGCAAAAGGCGAAACTCAGCTAAAGCGCACTGAGTCGATGATTAACTCCATGACTAAAGAGGAAAAAGCCGACCCTGATCTACTTGCACAGTCTCCTAGCCGTCGTCGTCGCGTAGCCAAAGGATCGGGATTCAACGAAAAAGATGTCTCCAAGCTAGTATCCGACTTTTCCAAAATGCGCTCCATGATGCAAAATATGGGTCGCGGAATGCCTGGCATGGGAATGCCTGGCATGGGGATGCCTGGTATGGGGGGTGGAATGCCTGGCATGGGA
>JBCCNG010000525.1:0-3596 GCA_039025955.1 Cyanobacteria bacterium P01_C01_bin.72
AAGCAGAAAACATCGATACTCTCTTGCTTTGTACTGGCCCTAGCCTACGTTCTCTGCCCTTTGCTGCCTTGCACGATGGAGAGAAGTTTATGATTGAAAAATATAATCTAGCTCGTATTCCTGCATTCAATCTGACTGATACTGATTATGAAGCCAAACAAGAGGAAACTGTCTTGGCAATGGGAACATCTGAATTTGAAGATCTTCCTTCTTTACCAGGGGTTTATGTCGAACTAAATACAATCGTACCCAAGTTATGGTCGGGACGAAAAATAGTTGATCGCGATTTTACCGTTCCTAATCTGATCAAAGCTCATCAACAGGGAGATTTTGATATTATTCATATTGCTTCCCACTCTCTATTTAGCCCTGGTTCTCCTGAAAATTCTTACATTCAGTTTAGCGATCGCAAATTAAGTTTAGATCGCTTGGCTGATTTAGAGCTAGACCAACCTGCTGTCGATCTACTGGTTCTTAGCGCTTGTGAAACGGCCTTGGGAAATGAGGATGCTGAGTTTGGTTTTGCTGGATTAGCGATCCAGGCTGGAGTCAAGTCTGCCTTAGCCAGTCTTTGGGCAATTAACGACAGAGCAACGGTAGTGCTGATGAGCGAATTTTATCAACAGCTAAAAGATACAGCTATTAAAGCAGAAGCTCTCAGAAAAGCCCAACTAAGAATGCTCAAGAAAGAAGTTTTTGTCGAAGGAACGAGAATTAGAGGCGCGGCGGTAGAAGTAAATTTACCAGCATTAGACACTGCAAATAGATCACAAAATTTTAGTCATCCCTATTATTGGGCAGGATTTACGATTATTGGTAATCCTTGGTAGCCTTGCAACACCCTTATTTATTACATATTGGGTTCATTATTCATTATTCTGGTTGTTCAGACGAGGTTTCGGGTTCAGTGGGGGAATTAGCTTGCCGTTCCTTAACAGCTTCTAAAATTCCCGCATACTGCTGTTGTTCAGGATAGTATTCAACTAGTTTTTCTAAAGTTAAAATTGCTTGAGGTGGATCGGTTTGCAGGTAAATTTGCGTTAGTCCTTCTAAAGCAGTAATGTTTTTGGGTTCTCGTTCTAAAACTTTTTTATAGCCGTCGATCTGCTGCTGAATTTGTTCTTCCAAGGTCGGCGCATCAGGATAGTTCGCCGCAGCGTTATGATGGTTTTGTTGACTAAAAGCACTGCTAAGAGCGATCGCCAGAGTTGAGCCAGCAAAGCCTAAACCCAAAACTAGAGTCACAATACGGGATATTTTTTTGCTTTTAGTTTCTTTTTTATTTTTCTTTGCCATTAAAATAAGCTCCCAATCAATAGCCAATAGGTAATTTGCTTAAAAGTTCCAGCGATAAAAGGCTAGTATACCTCCCGTAAATCCTAACCAACATAGGATAACCAAAATAAAGGAGCATAGCCAGCGACTACAGCCCATGAGCTGAAAATCTAGCTTTCCCAAAAACACTGCCGAAACCATCACCAAAAAGCGGGCAAAAATGTCTACTCGCTGGACAATCATAGCAAAGGTAAAAGCACCGATAAAAATTGATAAAAATGCTCTAGTATCAGACTTTAACCAGCGATTTAAGCCCACCGTCACCAGAGATACAGGAGAGGTGAAAATAACTACCACGAGCATAATAACAATCGCCGCAATACCGTAGAAGAGGCTAATTCGATTCGGGATTGTCAAGTAAGGTAGAAGATTCTTCTCGATTACAAACTGGTGTATCCAAGAGCAGTAAAGCCAGCCCTCTGCACTATAGGTCAGCAGAAGCAGCAGTAGGGAAAATATCAGGGAAAATCGCGGTTTGAGTTTGAGTCGAGTCATAAAAACAACAGTAGGTAACTGACAATAAGTTGAGAGCGCAACAGCTTTTTACAAGACGTGAATGTCACATTGTACTGTCCTGTAGAGCGATCGCCCCAAACCTAAGATCAATTACCTACTAAATGCCCCTCAACTAAATATTGGTTGATTTATCAATATTGGTTGATTCGATTAAGCAACTCTAAGACATGCTTTGAATAATATAGTCAAAATACAGACTTGCTTCTGCCGCATCCTCTTTGCTGAGGAGATCTACCGCAGCGCTTTTCAAACAGCGAATGGCATCTACCATACCTGGTACTGGTACTCTCAGGGAGTTGTACATTTCTTTGACACCAATTAGACCAGATTTTTCAATCGGATCTTTATCTCCCGCCATGACACCGTAGGTTACTAGACGTAGATACCAGCCAAAATCTCGCAAACACTGGTTATATTGCTTTTGAGTCGAAGCATTCCCTCCAGCGGAACGGTACTCAGGATGCATCTTAAATAGAGCTTTTCCCGCCTGATCAACGATTTTCTTTTCGTTGTTAGCTAAAGTTTCGGCAATACGCATACGCTTTTCGCCAGTAGTTAAAAAGTTTTTAATGCCTTCTAGTTCACCGCTACTAGGGTAGCGCAGTTCGTCATCTGCTTTGAGAATGACTTGACTAACTATGCTCATAATATCTGAATCGTTTTAATTAACTTTAATAATCTTAGTATCTCAGCAAAGAGAAATCATTTTTCAGGTTGGCAATATCTTGCCACTCTGTGGTAGACAAAGGTTGTTCTACTAAATCAATCTTAAAAATTGCGATCGCAGCTTGAATCAAGCTTTCAATTATTCTAGCAGTCAGATCATCTTGAGCAGATGTGGTTGACCGATTTTTTAGCTTCAGAAGCGCCCCCGCAAGATTCTGTTTTAAGTCAGTGGCAAATACCTGCTGATAAATCTGTGGGTCGGTATCTAAAATCATTGAGCCATGCTGTAAAACCGTCTTACGCCGTCGTAGTTGAGCGCTACCGATTACTTTGTTGCCCGTAGCCGTAATTAAATCTGCACCTGTGGCGGTAGCAAAGCAATTTGCCTGCTGGATATACTCTTTGGTAGCCTTGCCATAGTCTAAGTTTACTCCCAGCGATCGCCAGCCTAAAATAAGAAACTGGCAAATCTGTTTGTACACCTCTAGTCTTTTGCCTGGAGGGATGGAAGTAATAATGGCATAGGTCAGATCTCCCTGATGCAGCACGGCTTGCCCCCCAGTGGGACGACGCACCAAATCTAGCGGTTTACCTTGCCAGGTAAGATTATGCCAAGCGGAGGGATAATCTTGTTGATGATAGCCCAAAGAAATCGCTGCGGGTTGCCAAGTATAAAAGCGGAGAGAGGGAGAATGTCCCTGTTGATGCTGCTCCAACAAATAGCGATCAATCGCCATCTGCATCGCTCCTGATGTCGCAATTGGCGGTATGTAGCGCCAAATAGGATTCATGGATTTATGGTTAGAAGAGTCATAAAACTGAATAACGATTACTGAAGCTCAACTCGGTGAACTGCACCGTTAACACTAACATGATCGCCCGTCACTAATTTACGTCCCCGTCTTATTTCTGATTCCCCATTCACCATCACTAATCCCTGTTGAATCATGATTTTGGCTTCTCCGCCTGTCTGAGTAATTCCTTGCCATTTGAGGAACTGGTCGAGCTTGATATATGCTGGTTTGGTCGAATCATTCATAGTTTGAGGCGATAAAAATACTGATAAATTTCGCTGAATC
>JBCCNG010000526.1:0-3587 GCA_039025955.1 Cyanobacteria bacterium P01_C01_bin.72
TCTACAAAGACAAGTTCAGACCGAGATAGAGTATTTAGAATTTCCCGATAGCCCCATAGCAGTTAATGAAGTGTGTCTTGACGGCGGTAAGGTGAGATTAAGAAGCAAAACCCCTGGTCAAAAATGCGAATGGCGGGATTATCAGGCAGCAAGATTGTCGGGAGTGTTCTATGGGGCGACATTCCGCAGAAAAGAAGAGTTAACTGCGTGGATTAATTCTCAACTTCTCACCAATCCACTAATCTGTTTGGGAGATGGTCATTCAGGAGTGTGGAATCTTTTTAGTCAAATTACAACAACTCAACAGCGACATGAAATTCTAGATTGGTTTCACCTCAAAGAGAATTTGTTTAAAGTTGGTGGTTCGTTGAAACGCCTAAGACAGGGAGAAACATTGCTGTGGAAAGGGCAAGTCTTTCAAGCGAGCGCTTTATTTAAGAAAGAATGTCCTCAACGAGCGCGGAAATTTTTAGCTTATGTAGACAAACATCATCATCGTCTACCCAATTATGAGTTGCTACAAACCGAATATCAGATTTCAATTGGCTCTGGTGCTGTCGAATCTGCCATTAAACAAATTGATCGACGTTTAAAAATTTCAGGAGCGCAATGGAATGCTAATTCTATTAATCAGATGTTGCGTTTACGTTGTGCTTATCTCAATGGACAACTTGCTATTTAGTCTATTTGCCAAAATGGGATGCTCCCAAGATATTTAGATGAGCAGCTTGATAACTTTCATCTTCTGTCTTTTCCTCCTTTTTTCCTAATTCACACTAGGCGTATTATGATCAATTAATTTACAATAGGGGATTAAGTTTAGATTTCTGCCTGTGGCATGAGCGTTATCATAAAATTAGACTAGCTAAAATATATTTGAATCAATTGTGCTAGCGGAAATCTTGTCTCATGAAACTTTCTCAGATTAGGTCGTTTGTGGCGGTGGCAAGGTGCGGTAAGTTTAGTCAAGCAGCGGTAGAGCTAGATCTTACCCAGCCTACCGTGAGTCATGCGATCGCGACTCTGGAGGCAAAGTTAGGCATACAGCTATTGTTTCGTGGCAAGAAAGGAGTACAGCTCACTCCCGCTGGGGCAAGCATTTTAGTTCATTGCGATCGCATTTTACAGTCTATTGCCGACATCGAACAGGAAGCCGAGCGTCGTAAAAGTTTGGGGGGCGGGACAGTAAGAATTTCTGCTTTTCGCGGCGCAGCAGCCCAGCTATTACCCAAGATTAGAGCCGAGTTTAAATCTCAATATCCCCAGATTGAAGTCAAGATCGTCGAGGAGAAAGACTGTCCTCAAGTTGAACAAATGGTTTATGAAGGGAAAGCCGATGTGGGTTTTACGATTTTGCCTACCGCCAAAGATTTAACGACGATTGAAGTATTGCGAGATAATTATGTCGTTTTGCTTCCCCCTAATTTTAAATCAGAATTCAAATCAGAATTTAAAGGAGCGAATTCTCAGAGCATTAGCTGGTCACAGTTACTCGCCCTACCGCTGATCTCTTATCCCAACGACAATAGCTGTTTTAAACAGATTCGGCATTACTTGGAAGCAGCAGGATATCAGTTTCAACCTACGGAACAAGTCCGCGAAAGCGACACCATTGTCAGTCTCGTTGCTACAGGAATGGGAGCAGCCATCTTGCCTCAGCTATCGGTATTCCATCTTCCTGCTGGTGTTACTCTCTGCCAGCTACCCAAACCTCTACAGCGCATCGTGGTCGCTGCTACTCCTAAAGATACTGACCTTTCTCATGCAGTTTGGGCATTTACCGATTTTTTGCAGCGGCTTGATTGGAAAAAGGCTTGAACTATAGTCGTTTTAATTAATTTTTGCACCCTCTAAGTTATGGATTCGAGGTAGTAGGTTGTTGATTCAAGATCGATGACTACAATTCTTATTTAAAATTACTATGCTTGTCACGATTACTCGTTCCCAATCAGATGTTTAGCCACCATTTTCTCTACCTGTTTTGGCTTAACTTTGTTGTAACGAGCTTTATCAGGCAACATCACTAAGGCTGGTGCTTTTTTACACTGTTTGAGACAGCCTGTTTTTTTGATCGGAATTTCTTTTGACAGACCGAGATCGCTTAGTATAGATTCAATTTTGCTACAGACTTCCTTGCCGCCTTTTTTCCAGCAGTTAGATTTTTGGCAGATTAGTACTTTGGCTTTGGGTTTGGTTTTCTTGTTAAAGATTGGTAGTAAAGATGCGGTCTTGACTCTTATTTCAGGAGTGGCAACACTATCTTGTGCCAGCACAACTACCATCTGCGCCTTATGTTTGACTTTGCCAGTTTTTAAGTTTTGTTTGGTACTCCCCTCTACCTCCAGCCGACATCCTGGGGATAGGTTAGCCACCTTGGGACGCAATTTTTTGGGGATTTTGATCCACTGGGCATCCTGCTCTGTTACTAGCTTGATATACTTAATTTTCTTTTTCTCGTAAGCAATCTTATCTAGCTCACCACGGAAGTTGAAGCTGGTAACTATTTTGCTGGCTTTGGTCATTATGGCTGGGAAATTTCATCTGCTCTGACAATCGTATTTTACCTGCCAACAATCATTCAACCAATCAATTAGCCGTTGACGCTCAACGTTTGTATGTCTAATTACGCTCCAGATCTGTACCAAAGTTGTTGGACTGTATAGATTTACTAACAAAGGTTCATTGGTGGAACATTGGCAGTCTATTTCCAAAGCTTTTAAACGCCTAAATACTTGCCAACGGTAAGCCCATTTTACCGCTATTGCTTTGCGTGTGTCTTGAGATGGCGGAAAATCTGACTGTTCTGAATTGCGATCGCTCATACTAAATCTCCCTGGAAGAGGTCTCGGTAAAATTAATTTGCTTATTGCAAATTAAAATCAATAATCTACTATTGAGATGATTATAAACATTAATTGCAAAATAGTCTCAATTAAATCCAAAATTGTTTTTCGGGGATCGCCATCTGACCAGTTGCACCACTATTTATTCTTGGTTGTGGCGCTACCAAAGACAGCACTTTTCATTTTTACGAGCTCGGGCCAGTATTGACCCAGGATCTTTTTAAGAGGGGAAGCTGTTTCGGGAATCCAGAGAGTACTGCGTTGGTTTTGAGGATGAGGATCAATGTTGTAGGCATAGGTGGCGATCGAACGTCTAAACTTGCCTGAAGGAAAGGAAATCGGATCATAGCCATGGAGAGTATAGTCTCTGGTATGCATGATCACGCAGCGATTAAATAAAGGCTCAATTTCGATATGTTCCCCCGTCCGGGTGTGTCTTAGTTTTAGTTGTCCACCATACTCTGGTTTCCAGCCTGGGTTTAAGTAAAGCAAAATATTGAGGTTGCGAAACCAGTTGTCGTGTAAAGGGTGATAATTAAAATCAACGTGCATATCCAGAAAGCTGCCTTCTCCCCCCTGATGGATGCCGCCACCGTGAAATTCTTGGTCGATAAAAACATCTTGCTCTGTAATTTGGCTGATTATTTTTTGAAAGCGCTCGGAAACCAAGTCTTGGTAAATTTCATGACATTCAAGAGAAACTGCTTTAAAGTTTGCCTTTTCATATTTGTTTTTGGCAAAAAA
>JBCCNG010000527.1:0-3569 GCA_039025955.1 Cyanobacteria bacterium P01_C01_bin.72
AAATATTAAGTAATGTCGCAAAAGACTATTTGGGTAAATGAACAAATCGATCCAGGGGGCTTAATCTATGCTTGTATCGCCTCCATGAATGAAGCTGCTGCCCATGACTGTCATCAAAACTGGATTGATAGCCTGACAGATGAGCAAAAGCGCAATGGCTGGGTTGCCCGCCTGCGTACAGTAAGCTCTTGGGATGACGTGCCAGTTAATGCTCTCAAGCTGAGTTTTTAGATTTATCTGACTTTTGTCTTGACTCTTTTTTTATTTGCTCTGAATGAGTAATACTCGCTATAATTATAAAAGCGGAGTCGTTATGAGTTTGGATTTTAAGATTTTTATTATGGTTGAGCAGCAGTTAGAAAATGTCGTAATTATTGGTTCTGGCCCTGCGGGATATACGGCGGCAATCTATGCCGCTAGAGCTAATTTGAAGCCTCTAATGTTTGAGGGCTTGCAGGCGGGAGGAGTTCCAGGAGGTCAACTGATGACTACGACTGAGGTGGAAAATTTTCCCGGTTTTCCTGAAGGAATTACGGGTCCAAAACTGATGGAAAGAATGCGATCGCAAGCTATTCGCTGGGGAACAGAATGTTACACAGAAGATGTGATTGAGGTGGATTTTAGCCGTCGTCCCTTTACCGTAATTTCTGGCGAGCGAACAGTTAAG
Organism: Cyanobacteria bacterium P01_C01_bin.72; assembly: GCA_039025955.1. Lineage (GTDB taxonomy): Bacteria > Cyanobacteriota > Cyanobacteriia > Cyanobacteriales > Xenococcaceae > Waterburya. The sequence goes on from JBCCNG010000527.1 coordinate 668, forward strand.
ACAAATAGCGTCATTATCGCTACAGGAGCAACCGCCAAACGTTTGGGTTTACCTAGCGAAAAACAGTATTGGAATCGTGGTATTTCTGCCTGTGCTATCTGTGATGGTGCTAGCCCAATTTTTAATGACAAAGAGCTAATTGTAGTTGGCGGTGGAGATTCCGCAGCGGAAGAAGCGGTTTATTTAACTAAGTACGGCAGTCGGGTTCATTTACTAGTACGGAAAGGTGAGCTAAGAGCCTGTAAAGCGATGCAGAATCGCGTTTTGAATAATTCTAAGATTACGGTTCATTGGCACACAGAAACCGTAGATGTGTATGGCGAAAATAACCTGATGACAGGGGTTAAGGTGCGTAATAATCAGACAGGAGCAGAATCAACCATCAGCGCCAACGGTTTATTTTTTGCGATCGGACACAAGCCAAATACCGACCTGTTTGTCAATCAAATTGAACTGGAAGATTCGGGCTATATCAAAGTTACTCCTGGTACAGTTGCTACTTCTGTCGAGGGCATTTATGCCGCTGGAGATGTGCAGGATCATGAATACCGTCAGGCAGTATCCGCCGCAGGAACAGGCTGTATAGCAGCACTAGCAGCGGAAAGATGGCTCTCAGAACACAATTTGATTGTGGAGTATGAGCAAGGGTCAGTCAAGCAGGTAGAGCAGATAGAAGAAACAGCGGCAACTCCTGTCAGCAAACAGGCAACAACAGCGACAGATTTCAACTTAAAAGATACCAGTCACGTTGGAGGTTATGCTCTCAGAAGACTATTCCATGAAAGCGATCGCCTGATTGTAGTGAAATATGTCTCACCTACCTGTGGTCCTTGTGGCATCCTATCCCCCATTTTGAGCAAGGTGGTAGAAGAATACAGAGCGCAAATTCACTTTATCGAAATTGATATCGTTGCTAATCCCGAAATAGCTCAAATGGGTCAGGTATCGGGTACGCCTACAGTTCAGTTTTTCCGCGACCAAGAATTGCTTCAGGAAGTAAAAGGGGTTAAGCAGAAAAGTGAATATCGCCAGATAATTGAGCAGTATTTACCTGCAACCGTTTAAGAATAAAAGCAGACAAGTGAAATTGCTGAAGAAATAGTTGGGATAGAAATCAGCCAATAGCTCTATCTCTCCAAATAGACTGTAAACACAGAAAATTATGCTGATGCTCGATAATAACTAGCGCTATATCGGTATAGTTATAAGTAATGTTAAGTTTATTTAAGTAATGAGAGCATGAGTATCAGATCTTCACTTGAGCCAATCGCTAATTGGTTTAGCAGCTTGGGTACACCAGAACCGATAGTTCACTGGGGACATCCTTTGATGATGGGAATCGTCGTCTTTGTTATGGGTAGTGCTGCCGCTTTGGCGGGGTGGCGTGGTAGAACCCTGGCAGCCACTAATATGGAAGTAGCGATTAAAAATAAAGCCGACCATCGTCAGATCGCGCCTTTGATGTATGTCTTTTTAGTTTCAGGCTATACAGGAGGCGTGCTTTCCTTGGTAATGCAGGGGCAGCCAATCTTAGAAAGTCCCCATTTTATTACGGGTACAGTAGTCATTTCTTTGTTAACCATTAATGCTTTGATTGCGGCGACAGGATTTATCGGCAATCAAGAAACTGCGAGAACAGTCCATGCCTATGTTGGTAGTGCGGCGTTACTAATTTTGGTAGCTCATGCGTTGCTGGGTTTAAACTTGGGTTTGTCAATCTAAAGTCTGAGCAATTGACATTGTTCATTAGTAGCTGATGGCTGATAGTGCGTAAGGGCGATGCTTCGCATCCAGCTCGCTAAGAGCGATCTGCCCCGAATGGGGCTGCGCCTTACCAGTCCTAAAGCGATTGTCTTGGATGTCAAGTTTAATTTGTCTTTTTCCGGCGATCGCTAAATAAAAAACTAACAAGACAAACTTACATCACTACCAAAATCTTGCGTGATGTTGAGTCATTCAAAAATGGTATTGGTAAGCTAATTGGTAACTTGAGGCTTCCAGGATGAATTGTTTTTCATCATGGCATTCAAAAAAATCAAGAGTTTGTCCTAAAGCGATTGTCTTGAATGTCAAGTAAAACTCTAGAGCTTTAGGAGATCGCTAAATAAAAAACCAACAAAACAAACTCTCATCACCACAAAAAGCTTGCGTGATGTTGAATCAGACAAAAATGGTATTGGTGAGCTAATTGGTAACTGGAGGTTGCCAAAATAAATTTTGTTTCATCATGGCATTTAAAATAATCAAAAGCTTGTGCATACAGGCAGTTAGAGCTATTTTTTTCAGTTTACCTTTACTGATTAAACGCTCGTAAAAAGCTTTGATTATAGGGTTAAATCTCACTGCAACTAGAGTCGCCATATATAAAACGCAACGAACTTTGGCTCGTCCACCCCAAATTTTGCGCTTGCCCCGAAACTTACCACTATCTCTGTTAAGGGGTGCAACACCAACTAAGTAAGAAATTGATTTGTCCTAAAGGATACCGCTCCGCATATGTGAGATTGTACCTAATTCGGGCAAGGACGAAATTAAAGTGACAGCTACTACCTTTCCAACTCCAGGCACACTGGTTAATAAATCCATCTTCTGCTGCCAATCTGGGTTAACTGCGATCGCTGAAGAGATTTGTGATTCAATTTCCTTGAGTTGTTCTTCTAGCCACTCAATATGTTTGTTCGTCAATACTGGCTTTGACAAAATTAGTTTTTCCTCGACGACGATTCTTTTCTGCGGTAATCATATCGCTTATTTGTCGGCGACGGGCGACTAGATCCTCTAGTTGACGAGAAGATTCATCATTAATTTGCCTGACTTCGGGGCGAATCGCATCGGCAAAATGGGCTAACATCCTGGCATCAATGACATCTGTTTTAGCTAACTGTCCTGTTGCTTTGGCAAA
>JBCCNG010000528.1:0-3565 GCA_039025955.1 Cyanobacteria bacterium P01_C01_bin.72
CTAAATAATGCGTCTCAATCAGAAGAGATGTAAATATACTGAGAAATAAGGCAGTTAACTTTGTCTGAAAATCATGCAAAACATATTCAGCTATACATAATCTATGACAACTACTATTCGCCAAGATGGTAACTATAGTTTGTGGGAAAGATTTTGCCGCTGGGTCACTAACACTAACAACCGTATTTATGTCGGTTGGTTTGGTGTAATTATGATTCCGTGTCTGCTTTCGGCAACTATTTGTTTCATAATCGCTTTTATCGCCGCCCCTGCGGTTGATATCGACGGTATTCGTGAGCCTGTTGCAGGTTCACTGCTTTACGGCAACAATATTGTTTCTGGGGCAGTTGTTCCTTCGAGCAATGCGATCGGTTTACACTTCTATCCTATCTGGGAAGCTGCATCTTTGGATGAGTGGCTTTACAATGGTGGCCCTTATCAGCTAATTATTTTCCACTTCCTCATCGGTATTTTTTGCTGGATGGGTCGTCAGTGGGAACTGAGCTTCCGCCTTGGTATGCGTCCCTGGATCTGTGTTGCTTATTCCGCTCCCGTATCCGCAGCCACAGCAGTTTTCTTAATCTATCCTCTAGGACAAGGTTCTTTCTCTGATGGAATGCCTTTGGGGATTAGCGGCACATTCAACTTCATGTTGGTTTTCCAAGCTGAACACAACATCTTGATGCATCCTTTCCACATGCTGGGTGTAGCAGGTGTATTTGGCGGCGCTCTATTCTCTGCAATGCATGGTTCTCTTGTTACCTCTTCTCTGGTTCGTGAAACAACAGAAGTTGAATCGTTGAACTATGGCTACAAATTTGGTCAAGAAGAAGAAACCTACAACATTGTAGCGGCTCACGGCTACTTTGGTCGTCTAATCTTCCAGTATGCTTCCTTCAACAACTCTCGTTCCCTGCACTTCTTCTTAGGTGCTTGGCCCGTAATTGGCATTTGGTTTACGGCAATGGGTATTTCCACTATGGCGTTTAACCTCAACGGTTTTAACTTCAACCAGTCGGTACTTGATTCTCAAGGACATGTAATCAATACTTGGGCTGATGTACTAAATCGTGCCAACCTTGGTTTTGAAGTGATGCACGAACGTAATGCTCATAACTTCCCTCTCGATTTAGCTAGCGGCGTAGCGACTCCTGTAGCGATGACTGCACCTGCTATTAACGGTTAGAGATTTTCTGGTTATTTGCTCTAAGCATAAGGGAATATTTGACTTAAATAAATCTCAAGGCGCTCTTCGACAGAAGGGCGTTTTTTGCGGCTAATTTTCGATTTATGCAGTAATATAAGTCATATTCATCACAATACAATGACCAACTCACAAAACCGACTTGATCGCATTGAGGCAATCGTTGAAAGTAATGCCAAGGCAATACAGGCGCTATCCTCTGACATGGGAGAAATGAAGCGTGATCGCGCCTACATGTACACGCTAATGAAGGATTTGACCGAGAAGTTAGGACAGCTTACTACTCATCAGGCTCGAAGTTACGAGTTGATCAACAATCTGGATGAAAGACAGTCTCAATTGAGTAATCAGCAGCAGCAATTAATCGAGATCCTGAAAAGACTTTCTGATTAGGCGGCTGGACGAAAGTTATGAGAATCCCTCGGTCGGTTCAAAATAATGTCATACGGTCATATTCAGCGGTGCTGAGGTTGTATGTAGATAAACCCTGTTAACGCCGACAAAAAGAGCAGTCCCATCAGCCCTGCAATTGGATTACCATCAATGCCTGTAACCCAGACGGGAACGAGATCTGTATAGCTAATTAATTGACCAACATTAACCAGATAGTAACTCCAGACTAACCCGGCATGAATGCCAATCGCCATTCCCAAGCGATCGCCATACCTTTCTTTTGCCAACACCAAAGCAATTCCTAATAAAATTAATGCAGGAAAAGTTACCGCTGTCCTAACTATTTCCGAGATCGGCTTCAAAAAGTGCGCCACGGCATAAGCGAGCGCCGTAACTATAATGCAAGTCTGCTGACGATAATCTCGCCGCAGCTCATCGAGTAACCAGCCCCGAAACAATAATTCTTCTGCCACAGCAATGCCCACAGCACTTAGTAATCCTTCTAAGGCGATGCTGACTAGGTTAACAGTAGGATGCACTACTTCAATCCAGCCCAAGACGGCTTCTGTGATGAACAAACCTAAACACAGCCAAAAACCAATCGCTAAACCCTGACAGAATTCTTTGACGTTTCGCTTACTTCTGACTAAGCCATAGCGAGTATAAATGTGGCGATCGCCATGTACTAGCCTACCCCACCACTGCCACAGAAACAGTAGCTCAAAAAACAGCAGTACCATGGTCATAATGGTCGCTAGGTTGCTATCTGCACGAAACAGCCAGTAAATTGGTAATGCCAGGGGAAACCATAAAATTGACAAAGCACCAATAAAAATGATTAATCTTACTGGCGCTGGCAGTTTGGCTATTCTTTTAAGACTTCTGTTATGAGACAATTGATTAACCAAAATCAAACAGCATTACCATAGCATTGCCGCGATATCTGTTTCTGATTAGGTCAAACTAACTAGAGGAAAATTAGTCGTCCGCTTCAATTGTGCTGGTTAGACCATGGTTACGAAGAGTTTCCGAATAAAATTCAGCGTGTTCTAAAGCACAGGTAATCACCAAGCCAACTCCACTATTATGAGTCTCCATCATGATATTTACAGCCTGGGGTTGAGTCATGCCCCCAACAGTTTGCATTAAGACTTGAACCACATACTCCATGGGGTTGAAGTCATCATTGTGCAACAAAACCTTATAACGTGGTGCATGTTTACGTACGGTTGAGGTCGAACTTTTATCTATTACAGAAGTTCCCAAAGACACTGCTATATCTCCTTTAAAATTTTCTTTACTACTGTTTAATTTTTGCTAGTTTAGCTGTTAAAAAAAGTTTTAACTGTGAGCTTTTGACTATTAGCTCTAGACTATGAACTCATGACAATGGCGATCGCCTGCCAAGTTTGCCCTAGTAAATCAAAATTACATTCACATGTTAACTGAACTCATTAAATGATTTCCAGTCCCCTTCAACTTATGACAGCCATAGGGATGATTTAAATTACTCATCAGTTAGATATTAATAACTGAGGTAAAGCACACCCTAAAAAAAGTTAACATAAATTAATAAGAAAAAAAATCCCAGTTTATTTTTAGCCAGCAATGCCTACTATTTCTCCTAACCTCACGGCATCTGTTCCAGGTACATACTGGCAGTGGCGTGGTAATTCAATCTACTATGTTCAAGCAGGGAAACCCGACCCAGAGAAACCTGCTTTGCTTTTGGTACATGGCTTTGGAGCATCCACAGATCATTGGCGCAAGAATATTGTCCAGCTACAGGAATACTTTCAGGTCTGGGCAATCGATCTACTCGGCTTTGGCAGATCGGCAAAACCGAGTAGATCGATTGCCCAGACCTGAAAGTATTCCTGTAGCTGGACAATATTCTTGCGCCAATGATCTGTGGATGCTCCAAAGCCATGTACCAAAAGCAAAGCAGGTTTCTCTGGGTCGGGTTTC
>JBCCNG010000529.1:0-3563 GCA_039025955.1 Cyanobacteria bacterium P01_C01_bin.72
CATTGCCATGATTGCTATAACAAGTAAGTCTTTTGACTTTACAGCAAGTTTTTTGCAGTAGTTATCCCGTTTTCTTAATCGCCGCATTAACGGCCTTGACCGTCTTCGGCTTAGTATCTTGGTCAAAAACCAAATAGATCTCTCTCCCAGCAACCGCCAATTTTGCTAGCTGGGGAATTAGATGGGACTTTCCAATCCGTTTACCCTGCTCATCTTTGCGAGTACGATAGCCGTTATTAATTCCTGGTAGTGCTACTGCACTGTAGCCAGCCGATAACAAAGCCCCTGCTTTTTTTGCTCCTTCAGTAATACACAGGGGAACTTGGGAATGAGCAACGACCCACTGCCAAAAACCCAGATCGGCACTCTGTTGATTGATCGCTACTGACTCTACTTCTACTCCAGCGCGATCAGCAATCTTCTGCCAAATCTTTCGAGTTACCTTCAACGCAAACAACCCTGTCGCCGTTTTAGGGGGATGTTCATATTTAATCACTTTATTATCCCGATTGCGGGGCTGATCGGGCTTAAAACAACCCCAGATATCTTCATCACCATTTAAAATATCCATTCCCGAACACCACCAGCCCCCTGCATCAGTATGAGCATAACGTTGAAGAAATCCTTCACTAATTCTGCCGTCGTTTCTCCTGGGGATAGAATTGGAGTAGAGTAAGTATTCTGCGGGGGAATTGCCCTGGAGAGAAACTACATTTAAGTTAGCTAGCTCCTTGTCTACACCACTTGCCTGCCATTCCCGTAGATGATTCATTGCTACCGATTCCTTGCTCTCTGAGAATCAGTATCATACCACTATATGTAGAGCATAAAAGACTAATTTAAGCTAAATCAACGCTATATACATAATCTTCAAATAAGCAGAACTGACAAAATCATGCTAGGGAGTAGTCGATTTGGGTAAGCATGAGGCAAAATCTGGATGATGGTGTAATTTTTCTGGCTAGCTCAAAAAAGCTGCAACCGATTTTAACTAAGATTGAAACTTTTAAAGTGTAGTGAAACCCTATCATCAGATTCCTATTCAAGACTGCGGCGAACGGTTAATTCAGATTCCCACTAATAGTTTGTCCTTAGAATTTCCTCACCCCTATGTTAAGCTGGGAGCAGAGTATGGCAATAAATCCCCTTATTGTTTACGTCAGGGAGTAGTACAGGCGTTACTTGAGGCACAATTTCTGATTGAGAAGCGTTATCCTGGCTGGAAAATCAAAGTTTATGACGCCTATCGCCCGGTAGGAGTACAGCAGTACATGGTTAATCATACCTTTAATTCCCTAGTTAAAGAGTTAGATTTGCGAGAACATCAACTATCTGCTCAGCAGCGTCAGGAATTGTGGAGTAAGGTTTATCGGCTCTGGGCTGCACCCAGTTTAGATCGCAAAATGCCTCCTCCTCACAGTACAGGCGCAGCGGTTGATGTAACTATTGTCAACGATTTGGGTGAGCCATTAGACATGGGTGGGGAAATTGACGAGCTTTCTGAGCGATCGCATCCAGAATATTATCTCAGCGATCAAGATGATGATAGCCAGCAATATCAGTTTAATCGTCAGCTACTCTATCGCATCATGCGTAACTCAGGTTTTCGCCAGCATCCTCATGAATGGTGGCATTTTTCTTTGGGAGATCAGATGTGGGCATGGCTACATAATCAAGAACATCCGACAGATATAGCGATCGCCCGTTATGGTCGAGTTTAACTGAAGCGCAGATCGTGATGAAGACATAATCTAGTGCTAGTAATTGATTAATCATTAAGATCGGGCAAATTGTCTTTTGCTTGTTGTAATATAAAAAAACGATGCATTGATGTGTATTGTTAGGGGCGTGTGGCTCAGGGGATAGAGCAATAGATTCCGGTTCTATAGGTCGGGGGTTCAAATCCCTCCACGCTCACTTCACTCTAAAGGTTTGAACCAGCGCTTTACTCAAACCTTACTCAAAAACAAATCTAAATTGAATGATATTCTTGTGTTTTTTATACTACCTGAGTAGTTACGCTTTTGCTGAATAAGTCTTTGAAAGAATCATCTATTGCATCACAGCTTTTTGCTCCAGAGATCTGACCGCAGAGAAATCTCAACAGCTCTACAAAATAAATACAATAAAATAGTAGCCGCATTTTGGATTGATCAAGATCATGCACTCTAAAATCACCCTCGCATTCTTATGCTGCTTGAGTACGAGCTTAATGTTAACTGGCATATCTACCCCTGTGACAGCGCAATCCTTCAGTTCAGTTGATGTTGCTCCAGAAGAGCTCGCCACTGCAAAACAACTATCAGTCCGCAGTCAGGCGAAAGCTGAGATCCAAAACTATCGTGGGGCGATCGCTGATATCAGCCAGGCAATTCGACTTAATCCCAATGAAGCTGATTTTTATTATCAACGAGGATTGATTCTCCGTGAGCTATCGGCTCGAGCTAGTGCCTTGCAGGATTTTGATGATGCTATCCTCCGTGATCCTAATCACGCCAGAGCCTATTTACAGCGGGCAGGAATGTCTTTTGATTTGAGGTCTAGCTTCCAAATCAGAAATAATCAAGGTTTTCTGTATCGATTCGACAATATCGATGGCGATCGTCGAGGGAATGCTAGAGCGATTTTGGATTTGCAAACAGCGAGAGATTTATTTGCTCAACAGGGTGACGCAGAAGGATATCAAACGGCAGACTTTTTGTTACGGCACTTTGCGGGTGATTTAGAACCCAAAGAGAATTCAGCTCCTTCAGATCCTTATTTACAGCCCTTTTAAGCAGTTGGCATACTATTCCAGCGAGCTTTTTTGAGGACGAGGAATGATCTTAGCAGGAATACCTACTGCTGTTGCGTCTGGAGGAACGTCTTGCAAGACTACTGCATTAGCTCCAATTTGGGCGCGATCGCCAATTTTGATTTTGCCAAAGATTTTTGCTCCTGCACCAACGTTAACCTTGACTCCTAGTTGCGGTGCGTCAAAAGGTTGCTCTAGATAGCGATTACCCAAAGTTACACCTTGCCGAATGATACTGTCGTCGCCAATTACACAGTCACCATGGATCACAATGCCTCCCTGATGTTCTACCACGACTCGCCGTCCAAGCTGGACGCTATACGGTAATTCGATTCCATAGGAGTTACGTATTTTGCGAAATAAAGCGCGATAAAGAATGCTTAGGGGCGCTCTTAGCAGTTTGGGTTCAATCGTCATTCGCCAAACTCCAAAACGCTGCACCGCCACGGCTCTAAATCCAGGTTTCGTCCAGTCTCGACCATGGGCAATCCAGTCTTCTTTTATTTGCTGAAGTAAATTTAGAGACAAGGCATTACTTGTCTTTACTGGGGATGGGGAGTCAGTGGGTTGTGTCATAGCATAGGCAGCTAAAGACAGGGTATGTCTCAATCTGTATTTATAAAACGTCTTAGAATAAGTGAAAATCGATTCAAGATTTATATATAGCAATACAAACTTACGTTAGGACTTATTACTCATTACTTATTACCTATTACTTACGAACTAGTAGATGTGGGCGTAAATACAGTCACCATTAGTAAACGATCAA
>JBCCNG010000530.1:0-3556 GCA_039025955.1 Cyanobacteria bacterium P01_C01_bin.72
ACTCTCCCTCCCGCAGTCAAAAAATTACTGCTGCCGACAATTTGGCTCATGGCAACTATCATGCTGATTGGACTGGGAATCATGAACCATAACTCAAATATTGTGATTGGCTCAAAGCAAATACCGCAAATCTGCCAAAGTGCCAGTGGTACTCCTGAATACTGTCGCCTGGCAGTTAATCTCGTCGGCGAAAAGACCATCTCCCAAAGTCCTATTAGTCTCTTTCCCCTCACAGAAGTGACCGAGACAGTAGCTCGCTATGGCTGCGCTCGCTATGCTAACCTAAAGGCTGGAATCGAAATTGCTAAGATTGCTCCTGAGACTACTCCTGTCATTTCCAGTCAAGGAGAAAAGATTTTTCCTCACATTTACGTAATTACTGCCGAGCAGAAAAAAGCGCAGCAGCCTGACAATATTTGGGTAGGTTGTGTCTATACTACGGGACAGGGACAGCGATCGCCCAAAAAACTAGCAGCAGCGATTATTCCTGCCAGTTGGCCCACCGAACACTATCAGCAAGAGCTAGGAGAACGGAAAAACCTCTCCTTCGGGATCTATACTAAACCTATCAATCTGAGTCTGTATACTATTTTTGCTGCTTGTGGAATTGCGATCGCTTCTTGGTTAAATCTGGGCTTACAGATTAATCAAATTCGTACCGTTTACTTAGTTGCCCTGATGTTAGGCATAGTACAGCTAACCATAGCTTCAGTGTCATTTTTCGGTTTGCTAGAGGCGATCATCTTGCCGATAATATTCATCCTAATTGCTAGCTTCCTGCTTAGAGATTTCCATTTAAACTGGAGGCAGGGCTATCCTTCCGTTGCCATTAGCATATTGGTAATAGTCGCGATACAGTTCTTATTCTATAGCTTCTGCTTAGGTTTAATTGGCGGTCTAATTTAAAAACCCTAAGATAATTAATTTTCCAATTCCACTCCTGACTCCTGACTCCTGACTCCTGACTCCTGACTTCCCTCTCCTCAATACCTAACTCTCGGATCGAGTAAAACATAAACTAAATCAGCAATCAAATTAAATAAAACGATCAAAATAGCGTAGATAAAAGTAATTGCCATAACTACGGGGGTATCACTACGATAAATCGAATCAATCAATAGTGCGCCGATACCAGGAACGCGGAAAACCTGCTCGGTAACTAGCGCGCCTGTAAAAATTGCAGGAATGTCTAAGGCAATCAAAGTTACTACGGGAATTAGAGCGTTACGCAACACATGCTTACTAATTACAGCAAATTTACTCAAGCCTTTCGCTAACGCTGTTCTGACATATTCCTGCTGCAACTCATCTAAAATTGCCGAACGAATAAAGCGCATCAAAATTGCCGATTGATAAAGCGCTAAAACCGATATTGGCATAACGGACTGTTTTACCTGAGCCACAAAACTTTGCCAGTCTGTTACTTGTAGGGTGCTATTAAAAATAAAGGGAAACCAGCCAAGCTGGACGCTAAAAATAATAATAAACAGTAAACCCGTAAAAAAAGGGGGAGTAGAAAATCCCAAAAAAGCAACAGTAGTAACAACTTGATCTGTCAGAGAGTAACGTTTGATGGCAGAAATAATTCCCAAAGGAAAAGCGATCGCCAAAGCGATGAGATAGGCAGTACCAACAATAAAAAAAGTGGTGGGTAGACGCTGCCATAAAAGCTCTGCGACAGGACTTCTGCTGTTAAAAGAGTAGCCCATATCACCCCTGATAAATGAGCTAAACCACTTGAGATAACGAATATGAGTAGGCTGATCTAAACCTAGAGAACGGCGAATGTTTTCTCGTACTTCTGGAGTAATGGCAGGATTAGAGGCAAATTCTCCCAAAGGATCTCCTGGTGCTAGAGCCAGAATAGTAAAAATAATTAAACTTATAGCGATGAGCGTAGGTATAGCTATCAACAATCTTTTAACAACATACTGACCCATAAACTACTTCTTAAGCTGAACTAAAAACAAACTATGCGCCACCAAAAAAGGACATGGCAGACTCTACCATATCCCCAAGAATCATATTGTTCACTAAAATATTTGCCAAGATGATTTTCTCTTGCTTGGCAAGATCAATTACTCAATAACTGATTTAGACAGACGGTAACTCTCTACACTCTGATAGTTAGTATTGTTACCTTCGTATAGATGACACTCTTTAGTTACCTTTTGAATTAATTCCCAATTGAAAGTACAGTCAGGATAGAGATATTCACCCCAGTTTTCTACTAAGCTAGCGTGAGCCAGACGCAAATTATACCAGGGAATTGCTTGAGTTAGATGGTGGGGAATATGGACGTTGATGTCGTGACACAAAAACTCAACCCACCAAGGATACTTACAGTTTACCGTTCCCGATAATTGGGCGCGAGCTTGATTCCATTCAGCTTCAGGCTTAAAAGGAATTTCCGGCATAGTATGGTGGAACATAGTAAAGGTACTCATCCAAAAATGGTATACCAACCAGGGCATCAGCCAAAACTTAAACAAACCTGCAAAACCCATGGTAACAAACAAAGTGCCGTAAATTAGACCGCCACCGATAACGACCAGCAATACAGAAAAACGAACCTGTTCTCTCTGTTTACCTTTAAAATTACTCCAGGTAAAGTGAAGTTTAGCCCAATGAGCGATCGAACCAAATCCCCAGAACCAACCACGCATCCGACGATATAGCCAACGCAGAACAGGGGAAGCATGATCGTATGTCTCAGGGGTAAAAGGCGACCAAGCATTGTCAACATCGAGTTTGTTGGTATGTCGATGGTGATGATTGTGTAAAAGTCGCCAAGCATGATAGGGGTATATAATTGGCAGGGTCAAAACATGTCCGACCAAATCATTAACCCAAGTACGTTTAGAGAAAGAGCGATGACCACAATCGTGGGCAATGACAAAAAAGCCCTGTAAACTTGTACCCAAAAATACCCAAGATGCAGGCAGCAAATACCAAGGGGAGACTGCAACAATCCAGTAAGCTGCGACAACACAAATGACGTTAATTAGAAGCTTTGTCCAAGCTTTGCGCGGATTTTTGACAAATACTTCCTTTGGCAAGGTGTTAATAATGTCTTTAAGCTTTACGTCGTCAGCCAACTGTAGGGATTTGGAAGATTCTGAACTCTGAGGAAATACTGCTGTCATAAAACTTGTTGGACGGTTTAAATATTATTTATTAGGAACTTAGATTTAGACATTGCCTAATAAATCAAATTGTCGTTAAAGAGCGCATTACTTATTTACACAAGAACTTAGTCACCTGCGAAATTAATTACAGAGACGAGTAATTGGCAGATTTTTGACAGCAGCAGTAATTAAACCTGCAACTACCTCAAAAATTCTAAGAATATGGGCTTTTGTTTTACAATCCTTAATATTTATATCACAGTTAGGTCATCTATTAAGCGCAAAATCTGATGATTTAAGAGAAATCATGCCTCAACTGACTAACTTTTGCTCAACTTACCCCACCAGTAAATTCTCTTCTGGATAATTGAGGCTGCTGGGTCGAGGATCGCCGATTAAAGCAGCAATAAGGATTAAAATACTGACTC
>JBCCNG010000531.1:0-3555 GCA_039025955.1 Cyanobacteria bacterium P01_C01_bin.72
GCTGGCGTGGTTAAATCTAGCGTTAAATCAACCTAGGTTGAGAAGATTGCCTCCAGGGGAGTCCCAAAACCAGCCAGATAACGCAAAGCTAAAATTATCAAGTTCACAAAAGCCAGCACCACAGTTGCCTGTAAATCTTGAACTATAAAAGTAAGTTTTTCTCGACACAGACCATAATGTACGGCAGCGTAGTAAGGCAGATCGTTGAGGGCAATGACAATTAAAATTCCGATAACTCCTCCCTGGTTAAATCCCCAAGGAATCATAGTTATCATGTAAATAAATTTACTCAAATTGCCACAGGCTATATAGTTGGGCTTCCCAATTACCATCAGAAAGCGATCAACAGTTGTACAAAGTAACAAAGGCCAAAGACCGATTGCCAAAAGAGGAATCATCCAGGCAGCCTCTTCATAGCGGGAGTCATAGAGGGTAATGATAATAAAATCGCCAAAGCAAAATAATACTGTTACCACCCCTCCCAAAAATAGGAGCATTTGCCACCGTCTGCGGCTAATTTTGGCTTTTAAAGTCGGGCGGGGTAAATGACCCAGTTTGGCGATCGCTGGATAGATTACCTTGTTGCTGACGGTGAGGCTTATTTGTCGGGGAATGTCGGCAAAGGTGAAGGCGACAACATATACCCCCAGCATTTGCAGCGAAAACAGCTTGCCCAAAATCAGCCGATCAGCTTGAGATGCGAGAAAGGTCATGGCTGTGGAGATAAAGATCCACTTGCCAAAAGAAGTAATTTCTTGAACCACGTCTCGATTCCAGGCGAAACGATTCGGCGCTCCAGGATTTAGATAGTGACTACCAAAAGCAGTCAAGGAGATAGAGACTAAATTGCCTACTACCAAAGCCCAAATGGTCGGGCTGAACCAAGCCCAAGTAATAAAAACGCTTAAGGAGATAATCTGCACTCCCAGTTCAAATCTAGCCAGTAGACCAACCTGTAAATGGCGATTGAGAGTTGCCAAGCTGGTAGAGTTAAAACCAGCCATGATTGTACTCAGCCCCACCAGAGGAATAAGCCAGGACAGTCGTTCATCTTGATAATAGTTAGCCACAGGGAAAGCAATCAGCAAACAGCAAAGCCATAGCCCTACTCCCCGAATCACCTGAATTGTCCAGGCTGTATTGAGAAAAGCTTCCTCGTCACCGCGATCGCTACGAATAATACTGGGACGAATACCAATATCGGAAAAAAGCGTTAAACCCTGGAGAAATACCTGAACTAAAGCCATTAAGCCAAATAGTTCGGGTACTAATAAACGAGTCAAAATTAAATTACCGCCAAACCGCAATATTTGACTTGTACCATACCCCGCAACAGTCCAAACTGTTCCTCGTAAGGCTAGTTTTTTGAGAGAGCTTGATGACACGATGGTTAAATAATAATTATGAGAAAATAGTCATGAAAATTGTTGAGAATTGTCCGCCCTAACTCAATCTCAATCTCTAAACCGATGACTAACCCAGTCAAGCTGACAATAGCTAGAGAAAATCAGCTAAATCTAGAGTTAATTTTTCCAGTGGTCATAGGATTCTGGAGATTGGTGTCTGGTGTCTGTCTGGCGCTCAAAACGACCATTACCATTGTGAGAATTTGTGTGGGAATTTACCTTAATCGCTGGCTTAGAAGTTGATGATTTGCCACCAGGGTGAGTCGGATCTTCAAGGGAATTGCCGACGCTATTCAAAAACATGTGGCTCTCTTCTTCTCTAGGTTCTCTCTCCTGTCCCCAGGCAATGGAAGAATGTTCATAGTGACGCTTAGTTTTCAAAGTCTTTTGGCGATCGCCAAAGCTGATAAAGTTGAGGGCATAGGCATTAAAACTGTTGGTTCGATTTTGGTTGGTGACGATCCCCAGCAGTGGAATATTGACCTCTTTTATCTGCTCCAAAGTTTTGGTGAAATCTGTTTTTTTAGTCTGGTTTAATGCCGTAACCACCAGTATGCCGTCAGTATTAACCGAGAGGAAATTAGCCGTGACCGAATCCAGCATTGCTGGTGTATCGTAAATGACGTAATCATAATCGGCGGCAAATTGCTCCATTAGTCGCTCTCGCTCTGATGAACTGTTGATCGCCGCCTGAGAAACAATGGCGATATAGAGATTGTCCTGAATCTGATTCACCGTAGTGGTATTTTCGGGTAGCTGATAGCTAAAAGAATTTGCTCCCACCAGCATGACTTGATGTCCCTGAGCAGCGATCGCCTGAGCCAAACCCGTGGCAACAGTTGACTTACCGTCTCCAGAGGTAGCAGAACAAATAGCAATCGAATTGATTGAGGCATCACGGAATCGCAGGTAAATATTGCTATAGAGTCGCTCAAACGCCGCCAGAAAATCTGCGTCTCTATGGACTGACGCTGCTGTGGGCGGTAGAAACTTCAGCCAAGCTGGGCGCACATGTTTTTGCTGGAAACTACTGTTGTAGGGAATTTCCGCCAGGACAGTTGATGAGCTAGCAGCACTCACTTCCTCGGTACTGTAAAAAACATCAGACAATTTTTCCCAGAGGACTGCTGCCCCCACTCCCAGGAATAATCCTGCCATGAGTCCCTGCATTAAATTGTTTGGACTACGCACGGGTATGGGTAAAGGATTTCCTGCCCTATCTTGAGGGATACTAGGCTCGCTGACGATAGACCAAGGGGTTTGAGTTTGAGAAGCTCTAATTTGCAGCCGATCTTTCTGCACCAACAGCTTTTCTCGCGTGCGGTTGGCAAGATCCAACTCTTGCTGGAGTTTTTTGTAGCGACGGGAAACTTCAGGAAACTGTTGCGCCCGCTGCTGATAGACCGCTGCCGTTTCATCAATCGCTTCTTGACGCGCATCAAGGGTTTCTAGTTCGTTAGCCGCATCAACCAAATTTCTTACCAGACTCAGCAGAATGGAATCTTCGTTGTTTAACACCAAAAAACGATTTGCCCGACCCGATACTTCTTCATTTAGCAGAATTTTTCGAGTCTCGGCGTTGAGCAAAGCGAGGATTTGCTGTTTTTCCTCTGTCAGGGCAGCAATTTGCGGACTGTTGCTATTAAATCTGGCGGAGTTTGCCGCTATTTCTCGCTCTAGGTCGTTGAGTTGCGTGATTAAATTTTGATAGTTGGGGTTCTCCCTCAAGGTGGAGATAGCGATCGCCTCATCAATACCGATGTTTAACTTGCTGCGCAAATTATCCACAACTCGCTGTTTCTCGCTAATTTCTTTGGTCGTTTCTAGCTGTTGAATCTGTATTTCCCGCAGATTACCAAACACCGACTCTCCCGCCGCATCCGCCTCGGTAATTTGATATTGTTCCTGTAGTGCCTGAATTTCGTTGAGGTTGGTGGTTACTTTTTGATTTAGTTCTGGTAGCTGACGGTCGATAAACTCAACACCTTCGTCAATTCCCTGTTTACGATTATCAAGGGAAAAGTCTAGATATTTTTGAGCAGTAGACTCAAGCACCAGCTTGACCAGTTCGGGGTCTCTTTCGCTATAGTTGATGGAGATAATTTTACTGGCATCAAGCTTGTTCGTACCGACTCTTTCTACTTTTAAA
>JBCCNG010000532.1:0-3542 GCA_039025955.1 Cyanobacteria bacterium P01_C01_bin.72
ATGACCGAAGGCAAAGCAGCTTTCATGGTCGCAATCATGCTAATGATTAATAGTTTTGTTTCTTTAATGTTGGTGACTAATTTTACTATTTAACTTAGAGATAAAAAAATACGCAATCTAAACAATTTAGACCACGCATTTTTGATTTAATATTGATTAATATTTTTTAAGCTCAAATATTCTCAGTAATTCTAGCTAGTAGCCACGGTTTCGGCATCAACATCTACTACAGTTTCACTGGCTGAATTTTCTAAGTCAACATCCTGAACAGAATCTTTGTTCTCCTGACGATTCTGTAGTTTGGCAATCATCATTTGTGATAGTTCAGTAAATAATAAACCTGCCAATACTACATCATCAACCTGACCTAAAATGGGAATAAAATCTGGTGCAATATCAATAGGACTAATAAGATAAATTACTGTTCCTAACATTACCCACCAACGATACTTGGGGTGGCGAATTGCATCGTGATACCAATCATACAGGGAAGAAAGAGAAAAGTTCATCTTTGCTGTTTTGTCCTCGATTAATTAATTATATTGTGACATATACAGCTCAAAACTTTAGTGTGGAAAACCAGATCTAGCCGTACAAAATCATTATTCGGATAAGCTATTATGTCTGCTCGCAGGGATGAGGAATAGGCGGTGAGACATGAACCTTAGAAAACTAAAAGATAACATCGATTTTTTTCTTACTCCTTACTTTAAATACGCCGCTTAAGATGTTCGGCGACTCGGATAGCGTTAGCAATAATAGTCAAGGTAGGGTTGACTCCTGAGTTAGAAGGAAAAAAGCTACTGTCTACCACATATAAATTTTCAATATCATGAGTGCGACAGTTGAGATCGAGTACTGAAGTAGCAGGATCTGCGCCAAAACGACAGGTTCCACATTGATGTCCCACTGCCGCCAGCGGAATATAGTTACGGGGGAAAATTCCCAAAGGAATAACGCGCTTCGTTTCTTGGACAACTGTTTTTAAGATTTCTGTCCAGCGATGCACCAGGCGATCGCGAGCTTCTAAATTATTAGGAGTATAATCAAGGCGGATTCCGTCTTTTGTCCAACGTACTCGATTATTCGCATCTGGTAAATCTTCTGTTTGCAGCCACCAGCCTGTAGAGTGTTGAGCAGTGATTTCCAAAGCTTTTTCCGGGGCGATTTTAACCAGAGGCGCGAGGGAAGCGGGGGCGCTAGGGGGAATCATGTCGGGCTTGATGTTACCAGTATTTTGAATCATGCCCATCGGATAGGGAAAACCCTCTTCTCCCCAATAAAAGTCATTCAGGGCGATAGTTTTTTGATAGGTAGAATTGTTCGGGCGATCGCTTAACGCTACTATACTGGTGCATAAATGCTTCATAAAATTGCGTCCTACTTGATCAGAACTATTCGCCAAACCATGAGGATGAGCATCATTAGCCGAACGCAGCAACAAAGCTGCCGAATTAATTGCGCCACAGGCAACTATCACAATATCCGCCGCAAATATTTGCTTGTGCTCGCCAATCTCTGTTTCTACCCCTGTAACTTCTTTGCCTGAAGCGTCGGTATGCAGCTTAACAACTTTTGCCCCGGTCATTAAAGTGACGTTGTCATAGCGGCGAGTTGAATTGATACAGTTAACTTCAGCATCGGCTTTGCCATCGACCAAACAGGGAAAACCGTCACAGGTATCGCAGCGAATACACTGAGATAAAGTTTTATCTACTTGGTTCAAATTTAAACCAACAGGCAGATTAAACGGCGTGTAACCCATTTGTTTGAGATTATCTACCGTATCCTGCATGTAAGGTTCGTGAGCCACGGGCGGATAGGGATACTCCTCTCTCTCTGGTTCAGTAGGATCTTGACCCTTTTTTCCGTGAACGCTATACAGCTTTTCGGCTTTGGCATAATGAGGCGCAAAATCTTGATATTTTAAGCCCCAGACGGGGGAAATGCCATCCTTGTGTTCTACATCCTCAAAGTCTCTTTCCCGCATGGGCAGCAACGCCGCACCATAAACTTTAGTGTTTCCTCCCACGTAATAACAAGTTTGGGGATTGAGAGTTTTGCCATCGCCATCGCGCCACTGTTCTTTCGTATGGTAACGATGATCCTGATAGACTTCTTTGGGACTCCAATTTTCTTTTTCCCTGGGTAAAAAACCCCCCCTTTCTAAAATCAGGATTTTCTTTCCCGTTGGCGCAAGTTCGTGGGCAACTGTTCCACCGCCTGCGCCAGTACCAATAATAATCAGATCGTAGTGTTGATTACTCTTTGCCATCATTTTTATTCTTAATTATTCAGTTGAGCTAAATCCCATACAAATGTCGATTCTGGACGAATGCTAATCTTGATCTACAAAAGTCCAGACAGCCAGGCATCAACCGAATATCCCCCAGCACCAAAAATCATCAAGACGATTAATACCAGATTGAAGACAAAAGCTTTTTCTTGACTTGGAGGTTCGCCTTTACCGTTTGCCCCTTCATATTCCCCTTGAGGAATCAGGTAGGGATCTGGGGCAACAAAAGGTAATCCTTGAGTTATTTCCAGAACTAAAGCAAATGCCATTGAGGCAATTAAGGCAAGACAAACTAGGGGAGTCAAGAAACCGGCAATTAGACAAAAACCGCCTAAAAACATCGAATAAGCTGACAAAAAGCAGAGCCAGATTGGCATTTTTAGAGCTTTAGACCACCGTTCTAGGTGAATTGTTTTGGGATATCCGTGGAGTACGAACAGGACACCAAACCCAACTCGTAAAGCCAACAGTGTATAGCCTTGGATGCCTACAGGAAAGTCAGCATAAAAAAAATTCAACAAATTTGAGCCTGATTCTAAAATTTCTAGCATTACAAATCAATATTTACTAATTAACATAATTAATTTACTACTTTGGGCAAACCTTCTTAATCACGAGTTTCCCGTAGCCCTTCGCGACGCTGATGCTAATCTCTTCTAGTTCTTTCTAAGACGTGAATTTCAACCAGGGTTCGACGATTGATACAGCCTTTCTCAAGATAGTATATTTTGTCCCCAACATTAATGGCGCAAATTGATTGCGTACAAAGAACCTCCTGCGGTAATAAATAAACGTTTACCGTCTTTGCCGCCAAAAGCTAGATTTGCCACTATTTCTGGGACAAAAATTTTACCCAGGCGATCGCCATCTGGGGTATAGATTTGAACACTATCCGCCGAACTAGTAAAGACATTTCCCTCCTGGTCTACTTTTAAGCCGTCTGGCTGCCCTGGTTCAATTATGGCAAAGACTCGACCACCCTTTGCCTGTTTGCCATCAACTATGTCGTAAGCGCGAATATAATGATGTCCCTGAACATAATTTACTTGAGAAGTATCCGAAACATATAAAATACTTTCGTCGGGGCTAAAAGCTAGACCGTTGGGGCGTTCCATCTCGCGAATCACCCCCTCTATTTCTCCCGTCTGTGGATCAAAGCGAAAGACAAAACTGCCCGCCTGTTCCTGTTGTCCACCGCACCCTTCATCAGCTTGAGTCAGTCCAAAAGGAGGATCGGTAAACCAAA
>JBCCNG010000533.1:0-3523 GCA_039025955.1 Cyanobacteria bacterium P01_C01_bin.72
GATAATATTATCAGCGTTAATGGTCAAGCGCCAGATATATTATTAGAGTTACCCGATTGCGATCGCATTTTTATTGGCGGTAGCGGTGGCAACATCAGCTCAATTTTAACTACCTGTAGTCATAAACTTAAGCCGCAAGGATTAATTGTCATGTCGTTTGCCACGGTTGAATATCAGCTTGAGGCGATTAATTGGTTGAGTAAACATAGCTGGCAATACAAACTGCTACAGCTTCAAATATCTCGTTCGACAGCAATTAATCATTTAACCCGTTTAACTCCTCTCAATCCCGTCACAATTATCACCGCCTGGCATTGAACTTTGAGTACTAGTTAATATCTCCCGAAAAATATATTATTCAACTAATTTAATCTTTAACTAATCAATTGATGTATCCCAGCTATATTCCCGCTGCCGCTAATAATTTAACCGAATCCACCTCTATAGCGATTGCCAAAGAAATTCAGCAGCTTAAAATCTCGACACCACTAAGTCCAGAAGATATCGCCACAACCTATGTTCAGCAGGGAGATAGCGACACCCCAATTCTCTTAATCCACGGGTTTGATAGCTCTTTATTAGAATTTCGTCGTTTGCTGCCGCTGCTTGCCCTGCAACAATCAACCTATGCTGTAGATCTATTAGGTTTTGGTTTTACCCAGCGCAATTTAACCATCCCTCTCAACCCAGATAATATTAAGCTCCATCTTTATCATTTCTGGCAGCAGGTAATTAAGCGCCCTGTAATTCTGGCGGGGGCTTCTATGGGTGGGGCAGCAGCGATCGACTTTACCCTGACCTATCCCCAAGCTGTAACCAAGCTAATCTTACTCGACAGTGCAGGTTTAGCCAAACAGCCAGCAATTGGTAAATTCATGTTTCCACCCCTGGATACTTTTGCCACCGAGTTTCTCCGCAATCCTAAAATTCGCCAGAGTATTAGTCGCGCTGCTTACTTTGATAAAAGCTTTGCTAGTTTAGATGCTCAAACCTGTGCGGCACTCCATTTAAAGTGTCCCAACTGGAATAAGTCTTTGATTGCCTTTACCAAAAGCGGCGGCTATGGCTCTTTTAGTGACCAGATCTCGCAGATCACCCAGCCGACTCTAATCATCTGGGGTAAGCAGGACAAGATTTTAGGCACAAAAGACGCGGCTAAATTTGCTCAGGGGATGACTCACAGTAAGTTAGTTTGGATCGATAATTGTGGTCATGTTCCCCATCTCGAACAGCCAGAACATACTGCGAAAGAAATTATTAGTTTTAGCCAAAATTAAAATTAAGAGCGATCGCAATAAAGCAAAAGCAAAAGTCAATTTATTGGCATTGGTTAAAATAATAAAGAGTATTTAATACACAGAATATTCACTTTATTGCACTCCCATCTTTACTTTGTAATTTTTATAGCTAGAGGGAAATAAATTATGGTTAGTGTTGCTCAAGCGAGTCCTAATGATCGCGCTCAATTTATTAAGAATACCTATACTCATTTGGCAGGGGCAGTAGTTGCCTTCATTGCTGTAGAGTTTATTTTATTTCAAGTTGGTGTTGCTGGGGCATTGACCAATTTCATTGCGGGAAACAGATTTGGCTGGTTGATGATTATCGGCGGTTTTTCTTTGCTGGGCTGGCTTTCTCGTAGCTTCGTGTCCGAGGCGAATAATGTAAATAAGCAGTATGTCGGCTTAGGGGTTTATGTCGTGGGGGAAGCGTTGATTTTTGCTCCCATACTCTATATTGCCGCCATCTATACCAATGATCCGAGCCTAATTCCTATGGCGGCTATTTTGACCCTGATGATGTTTGCGGGCATTACTACCGTAGCCTTTACCAGCGGCAAAGACTTTTCTTTTCTGGGGAACTTTCTCAAGATTGGCGGTTTTATTGCTTTAGGTTTAATTGTCTGTAGCGTTCTATTTGGCTTTACTCTGGGCTTAATTTTCTCAGCATTTATGATTGTCTTTGCTTCCGTGGCAATCTTATATACCACCTCCAATATTATCCACCGCTATGGCACTCACCAGTATGTCGCCGCATCCCTAGAACTTTTTGCTTCTGTGGCTTTACTGTTCTACTATATCCTGCTGACTTTAATGCGATCGCGTCGCTAAATTACTTAGAAGGCAGAAATGTATATTTTCCCCATAAGCTAAAAATATTTTTCGTCGCACTGATGCTATTTTCAAGACAATTCTGTATTCAGCGTTACAAAAATGTTGAGAGACAAAACGATTATGGGGAAAATTGATTAGGATAGGCATATAAATCTAGATCAAGTTTTCAATCGAGTAGAACATTTAGAGCAAACTAAATAATGGCAATTAATTTGAGCAAGGGAGAAAGAATTTCCCTCGAAAAAGTCGCCCCAGGACTAATTCAAATCTTCATCGGCTTAGGCTGGGATATCAATCCTACCGATACTGGAGGAGATTTTGATATCGATGCCTCAATCTTTCTGTTAGGTAGCAATGAAAAGCTGATCTCAGACAAACACTTTATTTTTTACAACAATTTAATAAGTCCTGATCCCGAACAGTCGGTTCAGCAGCGGGGAGATAATCGTACTGGCGCAGGAGAAGGAGATGACGAAATTATCGATGTCAACCTCAAAACCGTCCCCCCAGAAGTAGACAAAATGGTTTTAACCGTGACTATTCACGAAGCAGATAAGCGTCAACAAAACTTTGGTCAGGTCAGTAATGCTTTTGTCAGAATCGTTAACTGTGAAAACGAAGAGGAAATTATTCGCTACGACCTAACTGAAGACTTCTCGGTCGAAACAGCGTTGATCATGGCTGAACTGTATCGTAAAAATGGTGAATGGCGCATGAATGCCGTTGGAGCAGGCTATCAGGGCGGTTTGCAAGCATTGGTGGAAAGATATCAGTAATTGCCGTCAACAGACTATCAGGTGGGCAAAAGTTATTGTTTGGAAGCATTGTTTTTCAGCTCAAGTTTTGTCCACCAAACAAAAGGAGAAATTTGAGTGGAAATAGGTGTAGCAAGCGATCGCTTTTAGTAAGATCTCGAAATCAACAAATAGTTGTGATCAAAATCACGTAGTTTCCCCTAAAAATAGTTATTAAGGGCAGGGAACGCTAGATATATCTCTTCTTTAGTTAGATATATGGTAGCTACTCCTCAACGCCTACAAGAATTCGTTAACTATCGCCTGCAACATCTTCAAGGTAGAGAGAAAAGCGAAGCTCAAATATTTCTAGATCGTTTCTTTCAAGCTTTTGGTCATCAGGGTATCAAAGAAGCGGGTGCGGAATTAGAATTTGTGGTAGCGAGGGGAAGCAAAAAAGGTAGAACAGGTTTTGCCGATCTCGTCTGGAAACCCCGTGTTTTGATTGAGATGAAGACCCAGGGGGAAGATTTAAGCAGACACTATCGCCAAGCATTCAATTACTGGACAAGAATCGTTCCTAATCGTCCACGCTACGTAATGCTGTGTAACTTTGATGAGTTTTGGCTCTACGACTTTAACAGCCAGGTAGATGAGCCTGTGGATATGGTTAGA
>JBCCNG010000534.1:0-3514 GCA_039025955.1 Cyanobacteria bacterium P01_C01_bin.72
ATCGATCAGTTTGAGGAATTATTTACCCTAGCTACGGAAAATGAGCGGCAAGAATTTATCAGGCTGATTTTAGGCGCAATTGAATATGCAGGCGATCGCTTTAAGCTAGTTTTGACGATTAGAGCCGATTTTGTCGCTTCCTGCCTCGAAAACCCTGCCCTCGCCACAATACTTCAGCAAAACAGCATTTTAGTTCCTCCTTATCTGACAGAAGCCGATTACCGCCAGGCGATGATCAAACCAGCACAACAGGTTGGTCTGCAAATAGAAACTGGTTTGGTAGAAATTCTCTTGCAAGATTTGGATCGTTCCCCAGGAGATTTACCGCTGTTACAATTTACTCTCCAGCAGCTTTGGGAACGGCGAGAACAAGGACAATTAACCCTCAAAGCCTATCAAGAACTGGAAGGAGTGAAAGGTGCATTAGAACGCCAGGCAGAGCAGGTATATAATCAGCTTGATCCAGAATCCCAAGCCTGTGCGCGGTGGATTTTTCTCAACCTAACCCAGCTAGGAGAGGGCACAGAAGATACTCGTCGTCGGATTACCAAGTCAGAGCTAATTGTCGAAAAATACCCTGCCGCTTTAGTGGAAAGAACTCTGCGGATCTTAACCGATGCCAAACTGTTGGTGGTCAATCTTGATCGCGGCACTCATGTGGGACAAAGCCGTAGCGTTGCCCAGCCTGCCGAGGATGACGAACTATTGCTCGCCGCGATGAGCCAGGAAGCCACTGTGGAGGTGGTTCACGAAATATTGATCCGCCACTGGTCAAGTTTACGCTGGTGGCTAGAGCAAAATAGAATCAGATTGCGATCGCAACGTCAGATTGAGCAGGCAGCAGTGCTGTGGCAACAAAAAGACAGGCAGGATGATTTTCTCTTGCAAGGTGTGCGTCTGGCGGAAGCGGAAGAGATTTTAATCGACTACACCGATGAATTATCGGCGTTGGCTAAAGAATATATTGCTAGCTGTATTGATGCCAGGGAAGCGACACAGAGAGCAGTCAAACAACGCTTACGTAAGGCACAGTTAACCGCCACTGCTTTGGGAGTTTTAGGACTCGCCGCTACAGTATTGGGACTAAGTGCATATCGTCAAAAAGTTATCGCCCAGGTCGAAAACATCAATAGTTTAACTGCCGTTGCCGAAGCCCAGTTACTATCCCGCCAGCAGCTAGAATCATTAACCACTAGCGTTAAAGCAGGTCAGCAACTCTCACAAATCAGTAGTTTAGCCAAACTGGTAATTGGTCAAGACGACTGGCAAGCCACCGAATATCAAACCAGCGCCACTCTGCAACAGTCTCTTTATGGCACGCAGGAATTAAATCGTTTGGAGGGTCATAGCCAAAGGGTGAATGGTGTGATGGCTAGCAAGGACGGCAAACTATTAGCAACAGCTAGTGATGATGACACAGTAAAAATCTGGTCTGATCGGGGGACTCTACTCCAAACTCTCACCCAAGAGCAAGCTCAAGCTAACCCTGTTATTACCGTGCAAGAGAGCAAAATCGACCTAGCTGAACTGTTTGCTATTAACCCAGAGCCAATAATAAAAGCCAAATACGGCAATTATGCGATCGCCGCTGACAATGATACCATCGTCGAGCTTCAGAGCGATCGCCAGTTAATCAATTCTTATGCTCATCCCCAATCAGTTAGCAACATGGCTCTGAGTAAGGATCAACAATTATTGGCGATCGCCACTATTGAAGGCAAGATATATATTTGGAGTCGAGACGGTATCCAATTACAAACATTAGCAGGACATACGGGAAGAGTGACAGATCTAAAATTTGTCATCCAGAATCCAGATAATAATCAAGATGGCGGCTATAAATTGGTTTCGACGGGCGTAGACAAAACTACTAGAGTCTGGCGTGTATTCGGTCGTCAACTACCAGAAAATATCAACAGTGTTGCTATTTCGCCTACTGATGCTGCCGCCTATGCTACTGCTAACGCCCAGGGCGAAATTACTCTCTGGCAAACTAATAATCAGCTACCAGGACACCAGAAAACTATTTCTCAGATTAGCTATAGCCCTGATGGTAAGCTCATTGCTTCTGCCAGTTGGGATCAGACAATTAAGCTGTGGAATCCTGAGACAGGAAAAGTAGTTGCGAGCCTAGATCATCAAGCTGCGGTTAATACTATTGCCTTTAGTAGCGATCGCCAAAGTTTAATTTCTGGTACGGAAGATAATCTGATTTACATCTGGAACATAGCTGATTTAGCACAGCCCCGAGTAGCAAAAACCTTAAGCAAACATACCGATAGTATCAAAACCGTTGCACTCAGTACTGATGGCAAATTAATTGCTTCTGCTGGTTACGATAAGACCATTAATCTCTGGACTATTGAGGGGGAGTTGCTACAGACAATTGACGCTCACGATCTAGCAATTACCTCCCTGGCTTTCACTCCAGACGGCAAAATATTAGCTTCGGCAAGCTGGGACAATACCCTTAAACTGTGGTCTATCGACGATGCAGGAAAAAGCCACAGGCTGCTGCATACTCTAGCGGGACATCAAGACGGCGTGACGACGATTAGCCTCAACGCTACGGGTACAGTGCTGGCTTCTGGTAGTGGCGATCGCCAAATCAAACTTTGGAACATTAAAACTGGAGAGTTAATTAAAAACCTGCGGGGACATACCAGTCAAATCAATAGTCTCGCTTTTAGCAGCAATGATCGAGCAATTATTAGCGGCGAGGCACAACAAGGCTTATTTCGGTGGAATTTAACTTTAGACGATCTCTTAGAGCGCGGCTGCGATCGCCTGTCTGATTATTTAACCAGCAATCCTCATGTCAAACAAAAGGAAGAAAATCTTTGTCTCTGAATTTTGAATTCTATCCTATTGTACAAAATCTCTGATAGTTCTTGTACGGGAGAGCATCCCACTTTTTAATTCAGCACAAATACACAAGCAAATATCGTGGTTCAAATATGCACAGCGAAGTCTTAGCTTTTGAGACACATTATCTTGATAACTCTGATAAAATTTACGCTCAATTTACAGCCAATTTCTGCTTTAACTTACAAAGAAGTATCCGAAAAGTTGAATTATTCAAAAACATAAATATCTAAAAGTTGACGCTCGCAATCCCTATAGCAAGTTGCTTTTAACTATATTACTTAAATGCCGGGAGGCAGACTTGAACTGCCGACACGAGGATTTTCAGTCCTCACTATCGTCCTTATATATCAGGACTTACAAGGGTTTTGGGCTAAAATTACACCCATTTTAAACCCAAAAATTTATTTGCTTGAAAGTATCTCAAAAAAGAAGGAAGCCTGAAATTTATTCTTATTTCTCATATTTTTTTCAAATTCATTTGACTTGAAACCATTCAATAAGTAGATAGATAAGAAAAAAATAAAATGTGTAACAGAATATTTAGCTGGAATTGAATCGAAAACGATCTACGGAGTATCCACCTGCTATTCCTCTAGCTTCTACTCCCGAGATGACGGTGTAAGCTAGATCTAGTTCGTCTTCAAAC
>JBCCNG010000535.1:0-3514 GCA_039025955.1 Cyanobacteria bacterium P01_C01_bin.72
AAATAAAATATAAGTTAATTAAAAAATCTATAGATAAAATAATAAATGTCTTTAGTGCAAACGAAAACTTCAACTGAGATAAAAAGCCCTAAGTTAATCACTAATCATCTGCTCAAACAAAAATATCCTCAGAGACATTCTCACTATAGTCTTAAAGACTTTTTTGCTTTTCAAACTAATAAAGGAACTATTTCTGATTGGAATGACTCCCGCAATATTCTGGTAAGCGAAAATTTTATTGTGGGTCTAATTGCTGGTTTAGAAGAAGAGGTAGGAGATGCTTCTGGAGTAGTCATGTACAACATTGGTCAGCAATGGGGTCAAGAAGATGCTCGATTTTTCCGTAATTGGTTTCTAACCGAATATGGCTGCGATAGTTTTAGTCAGCTTAATTTAATGTACGTTCTAGAAGCCTGGTGGTGGCCTTTTATTTCCCAAGGTTGGGGAAACTGGGAGGTGGATATGAGCGATCAAAAAAACGGCTTTATGTTTATCAATATATTTGATTCCGCCGTAGCCAGAACTTTAGGAGATGTGGGGAAACCAGTTTGCCATATCTATGCAGGCTTATTTTCTGGTTTTTTTAGTAATTTAATTAAGCAAGATCTTGGCTGTATTGAACTGCAATGCTATGCCATGGGTGAGACTTACTGTAAGTTTTTACTGGGTAAAAAAGACCGTATTGATGCAGCTTCTTTCTGGCATAACGAAGGAGCAACAGCGCGAGATATTCAGCAGAAGCTATACAACGGAGAGTATTTAAAATGAGTACTATTCCTGTCTGGAAATGTTTATCTGTTGAAGAATTTATTAATCAGTGTAATTGGGAAAATAAGCGATCGCCAGTAGAAGTAGAATCTGTTATTCAGTCAAGAGAATATTTAATAAACTGGCAATCTTTAACTACGAACCAATTCTTTGCTTTAAGTAATTGGTCGGGTCAAGCTTTATTAGCTAATGATGTAACTTTAGCTGTTCCTGAAGAAACTGCTTTTGCTCTAACTTTAGCTACAAATCAATTTTGGCAGTGCTTCAACTGGTCAGGAATCAAGCCAACTATAGCGCCACAAAAAGTAGAACAAATACTCAAAGAAACAGAGTCGGCGATCGCCGAAGTTGCAGAATTTACTCTCAACGATCTGTCTCAATTATTTTAGAAATAGTCACTGTAGCATTACCTATCAACGTCAAGACATTTTCTAACACCTACTACTTACTACTTACGAGTCAATAACTATAAAACACTCCACCACGCATATATAAAACTATTGCCATGATTACTGATATCGAGTCGCTGATTTATCAAGCAGAAGCAGAACATTTAAGCTCAAAAGATTTGGGTATATTTAAGAGCCAAATTCTCTATTTAGAAGAACGTCTCCAAGTTTACGAACAGATTCGCGCTCAAGAAGCGGAAATTTTCCAGCATGTAGCTGATCAACTGCTCCATAATTTTCCTCAACAATCAGAAGAAAAAATTAAGCGAGCATTAAAACATTGGCTTTTAGTTATTCGCTGCTGCGCGATGGCAATGCTATCCAACGAACCTCTGTATCTAGAACAGCGCATCCTAGAATGGCTACCAGAACAAATAGCGGCTCATCAAATGCAGGAGCTAGAACAAAATTTGGCCAATTACCTGCTGATACGCTGCAAAAAAGTCTTAGGGACTGAAAGCTTTTCAATTATTCAACCCTATTTAGAACAATCGAAGACTATTTTACTCACCTCTCCATAATCAAATCAACAGAATTGTTATCTCTTAGCTCTTATTACTATTTACTCTTTATTCTTTACTCCTTACCAAATCATGATCAACGTTGCCGATTTAACTACCGACGTTTCTCTACCAGGTAACTACTTCGCCCCCGAGAGCTATCTACAGGGTGATTTTGAGTCTGGTCTACTCGAAAATCGTCAGGGTGGACGACTACTAGCCGTACCCGATGCCTTACTTCGCGGTCTTTATAACGGGCTAAATGCCGAACTTGGCTCTGCTACAGGGGTTATTTTGTATAACTGTGGCATTAAATGGGGCAAAAACTTTTTTCGCCGTTTTCGTGAAGAAGTGAGCTGCTACTATCAGAAACCTCTTGCCGAGATGGAAATGATTGAGCTGATCCAATGCTTAAAACAGTGCTGGAAAGCTCATGGCTGGGGGAGCATTGAACTCAACTTCGACGAATATCAACAGGGCTGGCTTCAGGTAAAAGTGACCCATTCTGCCTTTGCCAAAGTGATCGCTTCTTCTAAGCAGCCAAGCTGTCATATTGAAGCAGGGTTGTTAAGTGCCTTTTTCTCGGAACTTTCGGGGACTGAGCTGTACTGTCTCCAAACTACCTGTGAATCCTTGGGAGCAGACTCTAACCTGTTTATCCTGGGTTTAGAAAAGCGACTCGAAACTGCTGTGGGAATGGTCGAGCAGGGAAAGACCCATACTGCCATTATGCAAACTTTGGGGGTAAACCAGTGATGATAATTGGTGATTACTTTGACGATTATTTTAGTTTAGGAGGGCATCATGGCTAAAACTGTACGACTTGATCCTTTTGGTACGAATACAGCGATCGCTACGAATACTAATTTGCTGTCGGTACTGATGCATAATAATGTAGAAATTACTAGAGCCTGTGGCGGAAGAGGAATCTGTGCAACCTGTCACGTCTATATCAAAGCAGGAGAAGACAGTATTTCTCCCGTAACTAAAAGAGAACAGCGAACTTTGGGTTCAATTACTAGCTGTAATGTCAATTCCCGTCTGGCTTGTCAAGCAAGAGTAGTCGGCGAAGGGGTAATTGTCGAATTACCCGCAGGGACGTATATCAGTCAGGACGATGATATTGAAGATTTGATTGGTCGCCGGGCTCAGTCCGATCTGCTGCATCCTCTAACTGGTCAAGTGCTGGTGGAAGCAGGAAAGTTAATCAGCCGCTCAATGATCGGCAAACTTCAGGCTACCCAAAGTCAGGTCAGTAAGTTTTTGAATCAAAGCGAAGCTCTATAAATCGCCAAAATTACCAGAATTAATTAAAGAACTAATTAAAAGACTAGTTAAGAAACTAGATCAAAATTGAATCGCTAAAATTATGTTAAATCAATTAGAAAAATTAAGTATTGAAGCAGAAGGTCGCTATGGGACAGAAGAGGAATTAAGGCTGCTCAAAGATTATTTTCCCACCGTTAGTTTACGTCTGAGTGCCTATCAAAAAATTCGCGACGCGGAAGCAAATATCATCCAAAGGCTGGAAGCAAAAATGCGTCAAAAGCAGCCTAATATCTTCAAGCTCGGTGCAAAAGACGTAAGTGCTATGTATCAGAGAGATACCAAGATCGTACTAAGAATGGCGATTGCCTGTCTGCTGATTAGCGACCTAGATCGCTTACGAGAAAATATTTTGCTCTGGCAAAGAACTATTGTTAAGGCTTTTCAGGTCAAACATATTGCAGCCATGGCTCATGCAACGATGCCAGAAATAATCGAAAAATTTTTAACACCCGAAGAATATGCTCTAAT
>JBCCNG010000536.1:0-3507 GCA_039025955.1 Cyanobacteria bacterium P01_C01_bin.72
CTTGTCCTGGTGAATTATAATGCAGCGTCCCTATGGGATTCCAAATTTTAATCGTCCCGTCCCAGCTAGTAGTGCCGATAAGTTTGCCGTCAGGAGAAAACTTTACTCCTGTTACTGGTGCGTTGTATCGATCGAAAACCCTAATTAACTTGCCGTCTGGTTGCCAGAGTTTGACAAAATTATCGTCACCCCCTGTAACTAGTTTTTTGCCATCGGGGGAAAAATCAACACCCCGAAGGGGAGAATTATAAGCATCAATCGTGCGAATCACTTCTCCTGTTACCTTCCAGAGTCTTAACTCGCCATTGCGATCGCCCGTAGCGAGCAACTTTCCGTCTTCACTAAAGGCAACAGCCATCACTCCACTTTGATGTCCGACAAGTGTTTTTAGCGGCTTGCCATTCTGATTCCAGAGTCTGACAGTTTTGTCTTCTGATGCGCTGGCGAGCATTTTGCCATCGGGACTGTATGCCAGCCGATTAACAGTACCTTCGTGAGCATCAATAGTTCTGAGTAACTTGCCATTTCGATTCCAGAATTTAATCGTTCTATCTTCCGAACCCGAAGCAATTGTTTGACCATCAGGACTAAAAGTTACATCCTGAACGGTATCTTTGTGACCTTCAATTGTCTGAAGCAGTTTTCCGTTGCGCTGCCAAATTTTGATGGTTGTATCACTGCTTCCAGAGGCGATTAGCCGACCATTGGGGCTATAGCCAACTCCGAGAACAATATCTTGATGTCCAGAAAAGGTATTTTTTTCTGCCAGGTTATATACTGCCTGCTGTAAAGCCAGACTGGATTTAAACTTAAGCTCGGAATCGATCTTGTTAACTGTTGCTGCTACTTTTTTGGCTTTGATCGCTTCGATAACTGAGTCGAAATAGCGATCGCTTTTGAACAGGCTCTCAGCGGAAGCGATATGGGCTTCAACCTGTTTAACTTTAGATTGGCGATAGTTCCAGTAAACAGCACTGCTCAAACCAAGAGTTGCCAGAAATGCTAGGCTCATTGCCCTTAGAAAGAAACGTTGTAGCTTGGCTAGCTGACGCTCTTTGATTAACCGTGCTTCTACCTCTTGCAGTCTTTCTAGCTCTAAATCTCGACGTATTTTTTCTTGTTCCTGGGCTTGGGATGCGTTAATGAACTGATAATCTGCGAGAGAGAGATCGTGCTTGCTTGCCCAGGCTTGAGCCTGTTGGAGGCTTTTTCCTCTTAGTAGGCGAGAGGTATCTTTACTTTCGGACTTGAGCCACTGGTCTATTTCTCTGCCGTAAGGACGTAATTTATCTAGCTGCTGTTCTACCCAGCTTAGGTTGAAGATTTGCTGATAAATGGGGTTGCGAAAGAGTATCTGGCTACCCTGCTTGGTGACTAAGTTCGAGAGTAGCAAATATTTCTGTTCGATACTCTGGTCACTATCAATAAAGCCCTGCTCGTGTATTTGTTTCACGCATCCAAGCAAACGGCTGGCTTTTTGTTCGTCTTGTAACAGGCGATCGCGAATTGTTTTTAAATGTTCTGGTTCGTCTTGAGATTCCCAATCATGAATAATTTGCTCTGAAATTAGCTGGGCAACCCAGTTTGCCTCTTTTCCTGGTGTTATGGTCATACTTGCTTCGGCGACAGCTTCTATGACTAACTTGCATAATTTTTGCGTCAGAAATGGTTGTCCTCCCGTCCAGTTTAATATTTCCTGCAAAACCACCTGGGAATTGCTAAAGCTATCTTCTAAACCTGCGATTAACGGCTTTGCTTCTTCTCTGCTAAAACCAGTTAATTCAATTGCTGTACCGATATTGAACGGGGTACGAGTGCGATCGCTAATTAGGTCGCTGGGTGTAGCTACGCCAAATAAAGCAAAGGTTAGACGGTTTAAAGCGCTGGTTTCGGCTCTCTGATTATAAAAGTAACGAATAAGAGCAAAAAAATCGTCTGTAGAGAAATTCAGACTTAGTACGCTATCAATTTCGTCAATGAAAATATAAACCTGTTTGGCGGCAATTTCTGGCAGAATAACGTTGCTGATAAATTGCTCTAGCTGCTTGACGGGAGATATTCCTGATTCCGACTTCCACCAGGTTTTGAATTTTACCTTGCCGATTAAATTCAAGCCACGCCACAGTTCAGAAGCAATGCTTTTATACCACTGCATTGGAGTAACAATCTGACTGCCAATATTGGTCATGTCTAGAGATACACAGGCATATCCTTGCTGTTCGAGACGGTTTTTAACTCTAACTCTCAAGCTCGATTTTCCCATCTGACGGCAATTAAATACATAGCAAAACTCCCGACCCAGCATTGCTTCGTATAGTTCTGAGTCCGCCTGTCGAGTAACATAGGTCGAAGCGTTAACGTTAAGACTTCCCCCTACCTGATAATTATTGACCATTGTTTCTATGGCTTACGCATTGACAGAAAAGCTAGTCACTTCATTTCATTTATCATTTAACATTTATCCTCCTTCGAGGACGTAGTCAAAGGTCATGGAAGCAGGCTTTGTAATTCTTCCAAACTTCTTTCTTACGTTAGCTTGAACTGAATTTAGTTTAACGAGAATTGATCGAGAAAAAAATGTCGCGACTAGTAAAATTTTGATTAGTACTTCTAAAATCTCTGAAATGTTCTCAGGCATAGACTTTGGTATGTGCGCTTAATTTGAGCCAAGTATCATTTCTGCACTGTAAAAACACAACTTTTTTCTCTCGGCTTTTTGTTTCAAAAATAAATTAATGACACATGATATTTAGGGCTCGCTGAAAAACTTAGATTTGACAAGATATCTGTTTAAAAGCTTTTAGCTCTCAGCTTTTAGCTTTTAAGAAAATAGAGCATTTTATTGTGCTAAGTGTCAGAAAAATAACCTCACTTGATCAAAAAACCTTGCACTTGAATTGAAGAAAAAGGTTTGAAACATATATAGATAGACAGTTTTGACTTATTCAGCAAGCCCTATTTAGTCTTGATCGTCTTTGATTCAAATACCTGTGCCTGAACTTCTGATCGCTATATCTTGTCTGAATCGGCGATCGCTTTGATTAATTGGTGACATGTTCTACACAATTTAAGAATAATATTCCTTTTTACTCATTTCAGTACAGCATCTTGTTTGGCGGAATTGATAAAATGTTTGTATATACTGGACTTTGTTCTCCAAAATTTTAATAATGCCAGAGATACTATGGCTACTACTTCTACCGAAATCAGAATAACTTTTGACGAATACCTAAGTTACGACGACGGAACAGATACAGACTACGAATTGGCAGACGGTAAATTAGTTATAATGCCTCCCGCCAGTTTTCTGCATTCAGATATTATTGATTTTATTGCTGATTGTTTTAAGGCGATCGCAAAAAAGTATAAGCTAGACATCAAAATTAAAACTGGAGATGTGGGAATTAGAACGGGAATGAATTCATCGAGAATTCCCGAATATTGGATTGTAAATTCGCAAGAGCAAAAGCTAACAGTTTTCAGATTAAAAAACGGCAGCTATCAAAA
>JBCCNG010000537.1:0-3502 GCA_039025955.1 Cyanobacteria bacterium P01_C01_bin.72
CGTAATCTAGAACTATTCGATCGCCAATATTACCGAAATCATCCCCGTAACGACGGGGAAAAGTTAACAGTTTTAATTGCTTTAACTCAATCAAACCTAAGAAGCCTAGCCGCAGTTAACGCAGTTAGCGAGTTACTGACAAAAGCCGAAAGAGCTAAAAAATGTGTGAGCAAAGAAAATAATTTCTATCAAACCTAAATCCCCCTTAGATTATCCTCTGCTCCCCCGCTCCCCTGCTCTCCTGCTCCCCTGCTCCCCTGCTCCCCTGCTCCCCTATCTATCTCCCAAATCTCAAACAGTAATTATATAGACAGCACTATGTCCCAAATTTTACTACAACAATTAAACGATCAAGATTTAGCTTGGCTCAAACAAAACGGGGTCAGACAGCAAATTCCTTCAGGAAAAACAATCGTTCAGCAGCATCAGCAATTAGAAGATTTATTTATTATTCTCAACGGCGAATTTGCTGCTACCATTGCCAAAAATTCTAAAAGCGTTTTGGGTAGTGCATTTGCTGCCCTAGAAAGTGACCCCGATCTAGAGCAAGAAATCGCTCGTCTTAAGTCAGGTGAAATCATTGGTGAAATGTCTTTTTTAGATATTTCTCCCGCCAGCACTACTTTTACCACTCTTAATAATGCCTCCGTTCTAAGTATTCCTAGTCATAAACTAAAACAAAAATTAGCTTACGATTTACCGTTTGCCGCACGATTTTACCGTGCCATTTCTTTACTGTTGAGCGATCGCTTTCAACGATTAGTCAACTTGTTTTTACGTCGTCGTTTGGGACAAATCGATCCTTTACAAGATGTCCCCATGCTCTTTGGAGAACTCAAAGATAGTGATGTGGATTGGATGTTGCGCCAAGGCTATTTAAGATCCGCTTCCGCTGGGGAAACTATTATCGAAATCGGACGACCAATAGAACACCTTTTTATTGTTTTGCGAGGCAAATTATCTTTAGCCGTCAGCGAACAAAAAAATAACCAACTGGATAATATTTTCGCTGTCTTAGAACAAGAAGCAACTCCTCAAGCGTTAGGCAGAGAGATTGCCAAACTAACTCCAGGAGAAATAGTAGGAGAAGTGGGAACTTTTGACTCTACTCTATCCGCAGTTACTCTCTCTACCTTAGAAGATTCTCTGTTACTAGCAATTCCTCGTCGCTCTCTACTAGTAAGACTCCAGCAAGATCCTGGAATGGCAGCTCGTTTCTATCGTATTGCCTCAATTATCTTATCGGGCAGACTTCAAGGCTTAATTAGTCGCCTGGGATTTGGCAAAGGAAGTTATAACGTCGGACAAACTTTAACCTCCAGCATTGAATATGAAGACGAAATCGATCTCGCCGTGATGGATAACATCGCCCTGGGAGGAGCGAGATTTAATTGGATGCTCAAGCGTTTAAGAGTCAGCTAACTAGTCAGGCAGTAGATTAGATACAGCAAGGGTTTGAGACGAATTGAATGGTAACCCTATTTACGCCCATGTCTACTAGGTAAGCAAAATTATTTGTATCAAGCATCAAGTATAGTCACAGAGGATTTAAAATCATGTCACAGAATAACAAGATATTTCGCCAAGAAGCATTAGACCGTTTGTCATCACCCGAAAAACTCGACCAAACCTTAAAAGTCGTCAACCCCAGAGCTTGGTTGCCCTTAGCCACTGCTGGTTCTTTGGCAGTAGTTGCACTTTCTTGGAGCGTTTTCGGACGTATTCCCCTCACAGTTAGCGGGCGTGGGGTACTAGTTCAACCCCACCGCGTCGTTCCCTTTCAAGCTCCGGGAGAAGGTCAAATTCTCGAATTAAAAGTTAAATCTGGGGATGAAATTAAGCAGGGAGATATCTTGGGAACTATCGCTCAACCAGCTTTGACTCGACAATTAACTCAAGAGCAAAATAAATTAGCTCAATTAGAACAAAAAAGCCTCAATAGCAGCGAGTTACAGCAGCAGCAAATGAAGGTGGAAAGAGAGAATCTTCAGAAACAAAAAACCAACCTCAAGCAAAGTTTGAGTCGAGCAGAAATCGAACGGGATTTACGCAACAAAAGTGTTGCCACCTTGGGTCAAAATCGCCAAAACTTAGAAGCAAACTTAGTTAACTACGAAGGTATAGTCCCCACCATTCGCAGTAAAAATCTCGCTTCTCTCAAACAAAATCGCCTCAGCCTCAACAGTCGTATTCAACAAGTCAATCAATTATTACCCACTCTGGAAGATAGAATCGATAGCTATCGCCAATTGCTCGACGAACAATTAATTACAGGGGACGTACTCCTCAATACCGAACGGGAATATTTTAATAGCCTGGCGCAACTCTCAGAATTGGAAACCCAGTTAAAGCAATTAGATGTCCAAGAAACTAATACCGACGGACAATATCTTCAAAGCTTAAATCAGATTAACGACATCAAAGCCAAACTTAAACAATTAGATGTAGACGAAGCTAATATTCAACGCCAATATCTCCAAAGTTTGAACGAGATTGATCGCATTAACTCGGAAATTAGCAGCATTGACGCACAAATCGCCAAATTAGACCGCGAAGACCTAGAAACCTCCTTTGAACGCAACAGTCAAATCCAAGAAATCAAAAATCGTATCGCGCAACTTGAAGGAGAAATTGAGAAAAAAGGTCATATTGTCAGTAAATATGATGGCAAAGTGTTGGAATTAGGAGTCGTCCCTGGTCAACAGATCTCTACTGGTACTCGTATCGGCACGATTCAAGCAGAAAAAGCCAATGAAGAATTAGTCGGCGTGGTTTATTTTGCCGATAAGGATGGTAAAAAGATTGAGTCGGGAATGAATGTGCAGCTTACTCCCAGCATTGTCAAGCGGGAACGTTACGGCGGTATCGTCGGAGAAGTTACCCAGGTTTCCGCTTTCCCCGTTACTACCCAAGACATGGCGAGCATTATTGGTAATCAGAACCTAGCTGAAGACTTAGTCCGCAGTTTGGGAGGTAATGCACCAATGCAGGTAATCACAAAACTAGAAAAAAATCCTGACAATGCTAGCGGTTTTAGTTGGTCTTCTTCTAAAGGACCCGCCCTAGAGGTTTCTTCTGGTACTACTGCCCAGGTTAAAGTTCAGGTGGGCAAGGTAGCACCGATATCCTATGTAATTCCCATTTTCCGTTCCCTAACAGGAGTTTATTAAGTAATGAGTAATGAGTAATGAGTTTAGACTTTTACTTTTTACCCTTACCCAAACCAAACATTGAGCATTAAACATTGTGAGAAAAAGGTTGATCCGAGGATTAAAACCATTTCCAACCAAATGTTAAATGATGAATGATAAATGTTAAATGATAAATGATTTGACTTATGTTTTTAGCTTTTATTAACCAACTGACCAAAAAGATTAATTCTTATCTGCCCGATAAATCTAGTCGCCACCGCACTCCGACTTTATTACAAATGGAAGCAGTGGAATGTGGTGCTGCATCTTTGGGTATTATCCTTAGCTACTATAAAAAAATCGTTCCCCTA
>JBCCNG010000538.1:0-3501 GCA_039025955.1 Cyanobacteria bacterium P01_C01_bin.72
GAAATTAGTTGCGATCGCCATTGAGGTTCAAAAGATTGACACAAAGGGGTACAGTTCGCCGCATGTAATCATCTAGGTCGCAAAACAATTCTTCTAAAATAAAGATGGGATGGGGGTGCTGAATTAGATACATTTTCAGCTTACTACTCCCTCCTTTTCTTATCCCGAACTCAGGTTAGATATAAGACCAAGTAAGGAAGGACGAAAGAAATCTACTACGAGGTAGTCTGCTGGATAGTAAGTTGCGTGGGCGACGCAAAACTAGTGCTTTTGTGCTAGTACCCGCAGTAGTTCACTTACACAGACGATTTTCAAAATCATCTATTTGAGCAATAAGATTGAGGGAAGGATTCTTGACCCAATATAGCTGTTGCAAAGCATCGGAACTCAGTTCTTGAGCCAAGAAATATTCAGCTCTGGCGATCGCTTTTTCTTCTGCTGTTGCCTTGTTGCTTTTTAACTGGCTGTCTAGGTTAGCTAAATCTCTGGCGATCGCTTTTTGTGCAGCTTGTTCCAATAGAACGATAGTTTGACGATATTTTTTGTCGTTGACGACCAGTTCCCAATCGTAAGTTGCTCCAGGCTCTAACGACTCTCCATCGTAAGCAATGGTTTGGGTATTGGCGAGGACAGTTTGCGTCCACACTAGCTGATCATCCTGATATAAATTAATTGTCGATTCCAATATTTCTCCCCACCAGACAAACATAAGGCGATCTCCAGAAATTAGCTGCTCTCCACTGTTTCCTGGGGAAACAAGACATACTTCATCTCCTCTCGTCATCATCCGTCTTTCTGAGGCTCTAAACAGGCTTAAAACTGCTTGTAGAATAGATGCCGATTCCTGGGGCTTTTGGGGTGGTGGGTTCTGAGTTTCGGCTCGCACTCCCCAAGGAATCAAGTTAATGAGAATCAGACTGGTTGATAGTATTTGTTGGATTTTTTTCATGATAGATGCTTAATGTGAGTTGGCTGCGTTCGAGTTTACTAGTTTCTAGTTATTAGCTTTTAGTTATTAGCTTTATGTAATTGATATGACCTAATTTGTTTTAAATCGAGGTTGAAATAGAATTATTAAAGTCAAGGATGGCAGCAGCCAGGGTAATAGAATCGAGCTAGAAACATATAGCTGAAGTGTCACTAAGCCATAAATAGCTGCGCCACCAGAGAGTGAAATCGACAGCCATCGACCAGTAAATATTGGGTTTGATACTTTGTTTCTCGAATTGAGTCTGATGCTTTTCACGATTAACAGCGCTATTAAAACTGACCAAAATTGGGGGACAGGGATGACGAAATGATTCTCTAACCAATGATGGGTCGCATATGCCAAAAATTCTGAACCCGTAAAGGGAGTCTCGTCTGATTTTAAGCCTCTACGAGTTTGCCAATAGGCGATCGCCTGGGGAGTAGAAAAGTTATCTGAACCGACTGTTAATCCTGCCTCTGGATAGCCACCTGCACCAATTATTATAGTTTGTCCTGCCAAAACTGGAATGCTGTCTTGATTGCTGGCTGGGTCTAATAATTTCCAAGCGCTGAGGCGCTCGTAAACTAGATCAGGAGGGATCGAGAAATCTTGAATGGGACGCAACCACTGTTGCCCAAAGTACTGTCCCCCAGCAGTTAACCATGATAAACGCCTGGGGGCTATCGAGTGATCGCCGACTGGCTGTTGCGCGGCATAATCTTCAATCAAGCTGCGTAAATCTGTTTGACTGGTAATTTGGGGTGTAAGTGCATTAGTTTCTGAGGATATCTGTCTAACTTGAGCCAATAAATAAGCAAAGGGACATACTTGACTACAGTTCAGGGAGCGGGGGAGCAGAGTCATATAGCCTGGTAAACCATCGGTATAGCCCTGCAATGTCCAGTTAGCATCGCCAATCTTCGTTTCGGGGGCGACTCCCACTTCTTGCTCGCTGCTTAGTCTGTATGAGCCAAAGAGAAACCAGACCTGATGGGATTCCACGGCATTAGCTACCGCTTTTGCCAGGATAGGGTCGTTTTCGGGTTGGGTGCGATCTAACAAATAGTCAACCCCAATAATCCGCGCCTCTTCCGCCACTAGGCGCTCGATGATACTGGCTAAATAACGGCGATTCATCGGCACTGGGCGGTCAATCCGAGCCTGTCGGAGAGACTGTTCATCAATATGAACTAGAGTTACGGGGGGGCTAGCATTAGATAACTGCCCCGTAGCATCACGATAAACCGACTGCACTAAAGTTCGCTGGTCTAAGAGAAAATTATCGACCCGAGGGATTAGGCTCAACAGACATAATGTCCCCACGGCGATCGCTTCATAACGACTGGGCAGCAATTTGCTCAACCGTTGCCGCCATCCCCAAGGCTGAATTCGATAGGGCTGGGCATCAGGGTGGCAAAATAGAGAAGGGACTAGGGCCGCGGAAGGATAGGTGAGATTGTGTTGTTTAAGCTGTTTGCGGGCAGCAACCAAAGCTTCATGAACGTCTTGATTGCCAGCCAAAGCCTGGATAAAGTGAGTCAAAAATACTTGAGCAACCCGATTGTGAACTGGCTCGCGCATGATCCCTACCTGACTCAAACCCAGATCAATCAAAGAGTTGGCAATACTCAAGCCACTACAGGAATTAAACAGGGCAAACTGTAAACCATTAGACTGAGCTATTTTCAGCTCCTCGGCAATCTCGCTCACAGAAAGAGTAATGCTCGGAGCGATCGCTATTTCTCCTCCCGTAATCTGCGTTTCACAACTGTGTCCTGCAAAAAATAAAATTTCCCAGCCTCGTTCATCAGTTAGAGCCTGTCGGATCTGTTGTTTAATTAATTCTGCCGACTGTTCAATTTGCCAAGTAACAAACTCAATTTCCGCTAGGGGCTTGAGAGTATTGATCGTCAGGCGATCATTTTGGAGGTCGATTGCGGTATCGTCACCCAAAATAGCTAAAATTCTTGGCTTACGGGGACGTTTAGCGGTTTGAATCGGCTGGCTAATCTTCGTCGAACTGCGGGCAATAATCACTGTTCGTCCAAATTCTGATCCGATATCCCAGCTTTCCCAGGGTAGACGGGCTAATTCAGCGCTACAGGTAATAAATAGAGTAATTGTTGTCGATTCTTGTTCATTACTGGCTATTTTCGCTCTAATATCGTATAGTTCAGACTGCCGTAGCCAGCCATGAAAGGTAGATAGTAACTGAGCTTCTGCCTGAACTAGTTGCCGATGCCAATCTTGAGGTAGAGTCAGGCGATCGCGTTTAGATTTAGGAACTCTGGCTCGCAATGCCGTCTGATAAAAGCCCAAATAGGCTTGATGCCACGTTTGATATAGCTGGGCAAGATTACTGGGAAAAGCGATGAGCGAAGAAATTTGCTGTCCCTTACCCCAAACTAGTTTAAACAGACAGGTATTTTCTATTTGCTGGATCTCAAGCTGAAATTTCATCTAAATACCAATTCTCGAAACTAGATATGTAAACAGTTAGAGCAGTTAGAGCAGTTAGAACAGTTAGAACA